>CAZXYL010000061.1:0-11351 GCA_964644915.1 uncultured Geminicoccaceae bacterium | reverse complement strand
CCGGTATGGGAGTCCCGACGCCACAATTCGGACATTGCCGCACAGGCAACCGCCGGTGAATCGGTCCATGCTGCGTCTCCTCTAAATTAAGTGGACCAAGCAGGCCATCGGTTCCTTTCTCCCTTTGTCGTCCTCGGGCTTGACCCGAGGACCCACTATCACCTTCACGCGGCGATCTCGTCCCAGAGGTCTCGCCAGGACGGGTTGGCTCGCTCGATCAGGGCGATCTTCCAGGGCCGCAGCCAGTGCTTGAGGGTCTTCTCGCGCTGGATGGCGATCCTGACGTCATCAAAGACCTCGAACCAGACCAGACGCTCGACACCATACCGGCGGTGAAGCCGGGCACGACGCCACGCTTGTGCTCCCACACTCGGCGCAGCAGATCCCCAGTTACGCCGATGTAGACGGTGCCGCGGTCGGCTCGCGAGCATATATAGACGTAGTACGCCATGCCGACCTTCAACCGTAAATTGGGTCCTCGGGTCAAGCCCGAGGACGACAAGAAAACGCGCGCGAGGACGACATCAAAAACGCGCGCAGGACGAACTCAAAGACGCGCGCAGGGCGAACTCGCGCCGGGGCTCGACCACGTCCCCCATGAACGTGGCGCCGGTTCATCTCGATGCGAACCGAACCGAGCTGCTGGGTGCTCACGCCTCAACGGGCGGGGTGGCGTCCGGGGCCTTGGCACCGATCAGGAAACCGCGGACGTCCAGGTCCTCGTCGAGATCGGGCCAGTGCAGCGCGTCGCCAAAGGGCAGGACCTGCCAGTTGTTGCGCTGCTCCGGCGTGGCGCGCAGCAGGCGCGGATACCACCACAGCGGCACCGCAATCTCGCGGCCGTCCTGCAGCAGGACGTACATCCGCCGTTCATCGAAGCGCACGTCCGCGATTCGGTTGCTCTCGTCAGCTTCTGCCAAAGAACTCATGCCAAGCCCTCAGGAACAGGTCGCGATCTTGTCGGACCTTCTGCGCGATGCGGTGTGAGCTCATAGTCTGCGAAGCCCACGCTCGTTGCCAGAGAGCAGTCGCCAAGCCAGAACTTGGCCTGCCCGCTGCCCTTTCCACGTGAACGTGCGGCGGCTCGTCAGGCTCCCGGCTGTAGAAGGAGAAGCGATATCCCCGCCAACGTGCGATCGTCGGCAACTCGGGTCTCGCTATCTGCGTTGCTGCCGCTGCACTCACACGTCCAGGTTCACGACCTTGAGGGCGTTGTCCTGGATGAACTCGCGCCGGGGCTCGACCACGTCGCCCATGAGCGTGGAAAAAATCTCGTCCGCCTCGTCGGCGTGGTCGACCCGGACCTGGTAGAGGCTGCGCACCTCCGGATCGAGCGTCGTCTCCCAGAGCTGCTCGGGGTTCATCTCGCCCAGCCCCTTGTAGCGCTGGATGGCGAGCCCCTTGCGGCCGACGCCGAGCAACGCGTCCACCAGCGCGAGCGGGCCCGTGACCTCGCTCTCCGTCCCCTTGCGCTCGAGCCTGGCCGGCTGCTCGAACACCGGCCCGATGCCGTCCAGGATGCCCATCAGCCGGCGCGCCTCGGGGCTGCGCGCGACCTGCGGGTCGAGCCGGTAGCGGTCGCGCCGCTCGCCGCGGTGGCGCACGAACACCAGCGCGCCGTCCTCGGCCCGTGAGCCGAGCCAGCGTTCGTCCGCGCGCCCGGACAGACGTCTGGCGATGCGCTCGGCGAAGCCCTGGCCGGCCGCCTCCCCGGTGAGCGCGTTCTCGACCAGGGCGCCGGCGAGCGCCGCGGCCTCCACCAGCGCCGAGGGCAGCCGCCGCTCGAGGGCGTGGATCAGGCCCTTGGCCCGGCGCGCCTCCTCGATCAGCTTGGCGAGGCGCGCGCCGTCCCAGACCTCGCCCGATGCCGTGATCAGGCGGGCATCCTCGGAGCCGCTGGCGATCAGGTAATTGTCGAGCTCGGCGTCGTTCTTGAGGTAGCGCTCGGCGTTGCCGCGCCGGACCCGGTAGAGCGGCGGCTGGGCGATGTAGAGGTGCCCGGCCTCGATGATCTGCGGCATCTGCCGATAGAAGAAGGTCAGGAGCAGCGTGCGGATGTGCGAGCCGTCGACGTCGGCATCGGTCATGATGATGATGCGATGATAGCGCAGCTTGGCGAGGTCGAAGTCGTCGCCGATGCCGGTGCCGAGCGCGGTGATCAGCGTGCCGATCTCGCCCGAGCCCAGGATCTTGTCGAGGCGGGCGCGCTCCACGTTCAGGATCTTGCCGCGCAGCGGCAGGATGGCCTGGAAATGGCGGTGGCGGCCCTGCTTGGCGGAGCCGCCCGCGGAGTCGCCCTCGACCAGGAACAGCTCGGCGCCGCGGGGGTCACGCTCCTGGCAGTCGGCGAGCTTGCCCGGCAGGTTCGCGACGTCGAGCGCGCCCTTGCGCCGGGTGAGCTCGCGCGCCTTGCGCGCCGCTTCGCGGGCGGCCGCCGCGTCCACCACCTTGGCGACGATGGTCCTGGCGATCTGCGGGTTCTCCTCGAGCCAGCGGCTCAGGCCCTCGCTGATCAGCCCCTGGACCACCGGCTGGACCTCGGAGCTGACCAGCTTGTCCTTGGTCTGCGAGGAGAACTTGGGGTCCGGCATCTTGATCGAGAGGACGCAGGTGAGCCCCTCGCGCGCGTCGTCGCCGGTGAGCGTCACCTTCTCGCGCTTCACCAGCCCGCTCTCCTGGGCATAGGCCTGGATGCTGCGCGTCAGCGCCGTGCGCAGACCCGCGAGATGCGTGCCGCCGTCCCGCTGCGGGATGTTGTTGGTGAAGCAGAGCGTGGTCTCGTGGTAGCCGTCGTTCCACTCCAGCGCCGCCTCGACGAGGACCTGGTCGCGCTCGCCCGTGATCTGGATCGGCTCGTGCAGCGAGGTCCGCGCCCGGTCGAGGTAGCCCACGAACGCCTTGAGCCCGCCGTCGTAGTGCAGGGTCTCCTCGACCGGCGCCTCGCCACGGTCGTCGCGCAGGACGATGCTGACGCCGGAGTTCAGGAACGCCAGCTCGCGCAGGCGATGCTCGAGCAGCTGGTAGCTGAACTCCGTGCGCGAGAAGACGTCGATCGAGGGCATGAAGGTGAGCTCGGTGCCGCGCCGGCCATGCGATTCGCCCACAACGGCCAGCGGCGCTTCGGGCTCGCCGCCGTCCCTGAAGCGAATGAAGTGCTCCTTGCCGTCGCGCCAGATGCGCAGCTCCAGCCGCTCCGAGAGCGCGTTCACGACCGAGATGCCGACGCCGTGCAGGCCGCCCGAGACCTTGTACGAGCTCTGGTTGAACTTCCCGCCTGCGTGCAACCGGGTCATGATGACCTCGGCCGCCGAGACCCCCTCGCCCTCGTGGATGTCGGTCGGGATGCCGCGGCCGTTGTCGCGCACCGTGACCGAGCCGTCGGCGTTGAGCACGACCTCGACCCGATCGCACCAGCCGGCCAGGGCCTCGTCGATGGCGTTGTCGACCGCCTCGAAGACCATGTGGTGGAGGCCGGAGCCGTCGTCGGTGTCGCCGATGTACATGCCGGGCCGGCGGCGCACGGCTTCCAGGCCTTCGAGGACCTGAATCGAGGTCGCATCGTAGACCTCGGGGAGCATCGGTTCAGTGATCGCTGGATCGAGTTGGGTCATGCGCCTGCAGGGTGGAAGCCCGAACGGTGAAGAACTGCGCCCGCTCGACGAGCGGCGCGAAGGTCGCGACATCGGTGCCGGTGAGCCAGGCTTGCGCGCCGAGGCCGGTGATCTCCGCGAACAGATCGCTCCGGCGCTCCCTATCTAGATGGGCAGCGACCTCGTCCAACAAAAGGACCGGCAGGCATCCGTCCGCGGCGGCGCGCACCCGCGCCTCGGCGAGCACGGTGCTGATCAAGAGCGCTTTTTGCTGGCCGGTCGAGCAGTCCCTGGCGGCAGAGCCCGAGGCCGCCTCCCAGACCAGGAGATCGCTGCGGTGCGGCCCGACGGCGGTGGTGCCGGTCTCGGCGTCCTGCGCTCGGGAGTCCGCGAGCGCGGCCGCGAAGCGTTCCTCGACCTCGACCGCCGATGCGTCGTCGAGCCAGCCTTCGACGTCGCCTGTGACCTGGAGGCCGGGTCGGGGAAAGCGGCCCGGATCCTCGGCCAGCGCCCCGACCAGAGCGGCCACGGTCTGGCGCCTCGCAGCGGCGATCGCGACCCCCGCCTCGGCCGCGCGGCGCTCCAGGGAGGCGAGCCAGGCCGGCTCGAAGCGCCCGGCACGCAGCAGCCGCGCCCGCTCGCGTACGAAATGCGCGTAACGCGCCGCCTGCCGCGGGTGGGCGGGATCGCCGGCCATGACCAGCCGGTCGAGAAAGCGCCGCCGCTCGCCGGGGCCGTCCTGGAACAGCCGGTCCATCGCCGGCGTCAGCCAGACGACGCTCATGTGCTCCGCGAGCGCGCTCTGGCTCGGGGCATCGGCGCCGCCGATGCGGACGATGCGCCGCTCCCGCTCGATTTCCTGGCGCCCGGTGCCGATCTCGACCGGGCCATGGGCGCCATCGACGCGCGCCGCCACCGCGAACGGGCCGGCGCCGATGCGATCGACCTCGGCCAGGCGCGCCCCGCGCAGGCCGCGCCCGGGGGAGAGGAACGAGATCGCCTCGAGCAGGTTGGTCTTGCCGGCCGCATTCGGCCCGGTCAGGATCACGGGCCGGGCATCGGTCTCGATGCGAGCGCGCGCGTAGGAGCGGAAGTCGGTCAGCAGCACCCGCCGCACCGCCAGCGGGCGGGCCTGCTCGCCGGCGGGGCAGTCGCGCAGGCGTCGGAGTGCCCGCGCCATCAGACGCGCATGGGCATCAGGACGTAGAGCGTGCTGTCGTCGTTGGGATCGCGCACCAGCGTGGGGGAGCCCGGATCGGCGATCGCGAACTCGACCTCGTCGTGCTCGATCTGGCTGCTCATGTCCAGGATGTAGCGGGCGTTGAAGCCGATCTCCAGCGGCTCCCCGGCATAGCTGACGTCGAGCTCCTCGACCGCGCGCCCGGCATCGGGGCTGACCGCGGACAGCGTCAGCCGGCCGTCGGCGATGCTGAGCTTCACCGCGCGCGACTTCTCGGTCGAGATCGTCGCGACCCGGTCCACGGCCTCGCTGAAGATCCGGGTCGGTGCCAGCAGGAGCTTGTCGTTGCCGGTCGGGATGACGCGCTCGTAATCGGGGAAGGTGCCGTCGATCAGCCGCGAGCGCAGGAGCGCCGGCCCGATCCGGAAGCGGATGCGCGCGGGCGAGAGCGCCACCTCCACCGGCTCGTCCTCGCCCAGCTCGTCGATCAGCTTGCGCACCTCGTTCACGGTCTTGCGCGGCACGATGACCGGGGGCATGCCCTCGGCGCCGGCCGGCAGGTCGACCTCGACGCGGGCGAGGCGATGCCCGTCGGTGGCGACGCCGCGCAGCTTGCCGCGGGCGCCCTCTTCCGGCGCGTGCAGGAAGACGCCGTTCAGGTAGTAGCGCGTCTCCTCGGTCGAGATCGCAAACCGTGTCTTGTCGATCAGCCGGCGCAGATCGCCGGCCTTGAGGGTGAAGCTGTGCTCCAGGCCCTCGTCGGTCATGGTCGGGAAGTCGGCGGCCGGGAGACACGGCAGGTCGAACGTGCTGCGCCCCGCGCGCAGGGTGAGCTCGGCGCCACTTTCCGAGCGCTCGATCTGGATGCGGCTGCCCTCGGGCAGCTTGCGCACGACGTCGTAGAGGATGTGCGCCGGGGCGGTCGACGACCCGGCCTGGCTGACCTCCGCCTCGGCCTGCTCGACCACGGTCAGATCCATGTCCGTGGCGGTCAGGCTCACGGCGCCGTCCGCCGCCTCGATCTTGACGTTCGAGAGGATCGGAATCGTGGTGCGGCGCTCGACCACGCTCTGCACGTGAGCAAGCGACTTGAGGAGCGCCGCGCGCTCGATGGCTAGCCTCATGATCGCGCCAACAGTGATGCCACTCGGCCCGGCCCGCACTGCGCCCGGCACGGCAGGCACCCGCGCCGGCGCCGCACCAACCCCGCCGGGGGCCGGACCCTATCATCAAACATATGGCGGGGCAGCAAAAAAGCATGTCGCCCGCCGGGCCGCGGCGCCTCAGCCGCGCAGAAGCCGGCGCAACATCTCGACGTCCTCGCTCAGCACCGGATCGCTCGCGCGCAGCTCCTCGATCTTGCGCACCGCGTGCATGACCGTGGTGTGGTCCCGCCCCCCGAACTTGCGCCCGATCTCCGGCAGGGAGCGCGGCGTGAGCTGCTTGGCGAGGTACATCGCGACCTGGCGCGGGCGGGCGACGGCGCGCGCCCGCCGCGCCGAGTGCATGTCGGAGATCTTGATCTGGTAGTGCTCGGCCACGCGCTTCTGGATCTCCTCGATGGTGACCCGCTTCTCGTGCGCGCGCAGCAGGTCGTGCAGGACCTCCTGGGCCATGTCGACGGTGATGTCGCGGCCGACCAGGGTCGACTGGGCGACGATGCGATTCAAGGCACCCTCCAGCTCGCGCCCGTTCGAGGTGATGCGCCGGGCGAGAAACTCGAGCACGCGATCGGGCACCTGGAGGCCCACGATCTGCTCGGACTTGGACTGCAGGATGCCCAGGCGCAGCTCGTAGGTGGTGGGATGGATGTCCGCGACCAGTCCCCAGCCGAGGCGCGATCGAATCCGCTCCTCCAGCCCCGAGAGCTCGGTCGGGCTGCGATCGGAGGAGATCACGATCTGCCGGCCCCGGTCGATCAGGG
Organism: uncultured Geminicoccaceae bacterium; assembly: GCA_964644915.1. Classification (GTDB taxonomy): domain Bacteria; phylum Pseudomonadota; class Alphaproteobacteria; order Geminicoccales; family Geminicoccaceae; genus CAZXYL01. The sequence continues at coordinate 4,657 of CAZXYL010000061.1, read as the reverse complement.
TGTTGAAGGTATGGAAGAACTCCTCCTGGGTGCTCTCCTTGCCGCCGATGAACTGCACGTCGTCGACCATGAGCACGTCGGCGGACCGGAACAGCTCCTTGAAGCTCATGGTGTCGCGAAAGCGCAACGCCTTGATGAACTGGTACATGAACTTCTCGGCGGACAGATAGACCACCTTGCGGTGCGGGTGGAGACGGCGGATCTCCCAGGCGATGGCGTGCATCAGATGCGTCTTGCCGAGGCCCACGCCGCCGTAGATGAACAGCGGGTTGAAGGGGGGCGTCTCCAGCTCGGCGACGCGCTTGGCCGCGGCGAAGGCGAGCTCGTTCGGCTTGCCGACCACGAAGGCCTCGAAGGTGCAGCGCGGATCGAGCGGCGCGCCGATCTCGCTCTCGGGCGGGGCCGCTTCGAGCGGGGGCGAAACCGGCCCGGGGGCCGGGGTCGAGGGCGCGGGCGACGTGGTGGCCGCCGGCTCGACCATCATCCCCACGCCCGCGACCGCCGGGTTCAGCCGCCGCCAGATGGCACGGATGCGATCGGCGTAATGCGAGGCGACCCAGTCGCGCAGGAACCGGGTCGGCACGGCCAGGATCACCCTCTCACCCTCGACCCCGACCAGGGACAGCGGCGCCAGCCAGGTCTTGTAGGCCGTCTCGCCGAACTCGGCGCGCAACAGCCCCTGGACCTGCGACCATTGCTGCTGCAGATCGAGAGAGGCGCTCTCGGGTCGGAGGTTCATGGGGGACGGTTGCCTACCACTCACCCGGAGGCCCATGCCCGACGACGCTCAGCACAGGCCATTATCAAACGAACTCGCTCCCTGAACGCGAATATCCGGCGACGATCAGCAAGTATTCGGCTTGCGACCCGGAACAGACTCAACTGTCGAAACGAAACAGGAGGAGCTTAGCTCTTCCGTCGGAGCATAAATCCAGCCCTGCGCGATGGCAAGGTGATCGAAAGGAGAACGTTAAGTATCGCCCTGTGGTTGAGATAGAAAAACCGTGTTACTTGCGAGCTGGCGACAAGTCGACTCGCAGTCGTTTTCCGTTGCTTTCGCCGCAAATCCCAGAAATACGCACACCATCGACCGGGTCACCCCGGCAACGCCAAACGCAGCGCGGCCGGCGTTAGGACGCGCCTGCTGAAGGGCCGCCGGACTCGCCGAGACGGTTCACTTGCCGGCTCAGGCGGGAGATGCGGCGGGATGCGGTGTTCAGCTTGAGGACTCCCTTGCTCGCGCCGCGGCGGATTTCCGGCTCGGCGTCGCGCAGCGCGCTCTCCGCCGCGGCGCGGTCACCCGCCGCCACGGCCTGCTCAACCTTTTTGATGAAGGTCTTGATCCGACTGGTGCGCGCCCGATTGACGGCGGTGCGCTTGACGGTCTGACGAATGCGCTTTTTCGCGGAACGATGATGCGCCATTGTCCTAGTCTCTGGTCCTGGTGGCGAGGGCGTATAGCGTCAGGCCGGCATGGCGTCAACCGTGGTCCGGCCGAAACGACGCAGATCGTGACGGATCTGCAACGCCGGGCGTCCTCACTGGTTGCTGAAGTTGGGCGTGCGCTTCTCGACGAAGGCCTCCATGCCCTCCTTGCGATCGTCGGTCGCGAAAGTCGAGTAGAATACGCGCCGCTCGAACAGGAGGCCCTGCTGGAGGGTGGTCTCGTACGCGGCGTTGACCGTCTCCTTGGCCATGGCGACGATCGGCTGCGACTTCTCGGCGATGGTCTCCGCCAGCCGCAGCGCCTCGTCCAGTAGGTCCGCCGCCGGCACGACGCGGGCCACGAGATTGGCGCGCTCGGCCTCCTCGGCGTCCATCATGCGGCCGGTCAGCACCATCTCCATCGCCTTCGGCTTGCCGACCACCCGGGTCAGCCGCTGGGTGCCGCCGGCACCCGGGATCGTGCCGAGATTGATCTCGGGCTGACCGAACTTCGCCGTGTCGGCGGCGATGATGATGTCGCACATCATGGCGAGCTCGCAGCCGCCGCCGAGCGCGTAGCCGGCGACCGCTGCGATCACCGGCTTGCGGCAGGCCGCGACGTTCTGCCAGGGGGCGATGAAATCCTCCTGGAAGGCGGTGATGAAGCTCTTGCCCTGCATCTCCTTGATGTCGGCCCCGGCGGCGAACGCCCGCTCCGACCCGGTCAGCACGATCACGGCGATCTGCGGGTCGGCCTCGAAGTTCGCCAGCGCCTCGCTCAGCTCGCCGATCACCTGCGCATTGAGCGCGTTCAGCGCCTTGGGACGGTTGAGCGTGATCAGGGCGATCGGGCCGCGGGTCTCGACCAGGATGGTCTCGTAAGCCATGGCTGCTCCAGTGGGCGTTCCGTTTGCGGTCGCGGACCGCGGGGGCGCTCGCCGACGGCGCCCGCCCGGCGTTGGTCCCGGGCAAAACGGAGCGGCTATTAACACGATTCGTGTGCTGCCCGTCCAGCCCCGAATGCCCGGCCGATCCGGCCGCGCACGGGGCCTCAGCGCTGACAGCTCGGACAGAAATAGGTGGCCCGGTTGGCCTGTACCAGTCTCTCGATCGGGCGGCCGCAGGCGCGGCAGGGTTGGCCCGCGCGGCCGTAGACCGCAAAGCGATCCTGGAAGAAGCCGAGCCCGCCGTCGGCCTGCACGTAGTCGCGCAGCGTCGAGCCGCCGGCCGCGATCGCCTCCTCCAGCACCTCCCGAATCGCGGCCGCGAGGCGCCCCGCCGGCGCCGGCCGCACGAGGCCGGCGGTCCGCCGCGGCGACAGCCGCGCGCGGAACAGGCTCTCGCTCGCATAGATGTTGCCGACGCCGACGACCACGCGCTGGTCCATCAGCGCCAGCTTGAGCATGGTCCGGCGGCCGAGAAGGGCGGCCGCGAGCGCAGCACCGTCGAAGCTCGGCGCCAGCGGCTCCAGGCCGAGCGATACCAGGCGCGCATGCCGCTCGACCGCCGCGGTGGGCGCCAGATCGAGCATGCCGAAGCGGCGCGGGTCGACAAAGCGCAGCACCGAGCCATCCTCAAAGCCGAAGGTGACGTGCTCGTGCGGCCCCGCGGGCGGGCCGTCGAGCACGAGGCGCCCGGACATGCCGAGATGCAGCATCAGGGTCTGCCCGTCGTCCAGATCGCCCAGGATGTATTTGGCCCGGCGCCGAAAGCCCACGAAGGTGCGGCCGACCAGCCGCCGCTCGAGGCCCTCCGGGAGCGGGAAGCGCAGGTCCGGGCGGCGCTGGACCAGCGCCCCGATGCGCTGCCCGCTCAGGCGCAGCGCGAGCGCGCGGGTGATGGTCTCGACTTCCGGCAGTTCAGGCATCGGGCTGCATCGCGTCCGGCGGGGCCGAGCTTGTCCGCCCGCCCGGGCTCCCCTAAAACCGCGGGCGAATCCGGCCAGGCCGTGGAGGTGCCGCTGCCGTGACCGATCCGTTGCGTAAGGCCCAGGAGCAGCTGGCGACCTCGTTCGGCTACCAGGAGGTGCGCCCCGAGGACAAGTCCAGGCTGGTGGGCGGCGTCTTCCGCAGCGTCGCCCTGCGCTACGACCTCATGAACGACCTCATGAGCGTGGGCGTGCACCGGCTGTGGAAGGCCGCCATGGTCGACTGGCTGGCGCCGCGGCCGGGCATGAGCCTGCTCGACGTCGCCGGCGGCACGGGCGACATCGCCTTTCGCGTCGACCAGCGCCTCGCCCGGCGCGGCGGCCGCGCCGCCTCGATCGTGGTCTGCGACGCCAACCCGGCGATGCTCGAGGTCGGCCGCGACCGGGCGATCGACAGCGGGCGGCTCGACCGCATCGAGTGGCTGTGCGCCGATGCGGAGGCGCTGCCCCTGCCGGACCGCTGCGTCGACGCCTATACCATCGCGTTCGGCATCCGCAACGTTACGCATATCGAGCAGGCGCTGCGGGAAGCGCGCCGCGTTCTGCGCCCGGGCGGCCGCTTCCTTTGCCTCGAGTTCTCGCGGGTGCAGCTGCCGGGTTTCGATCAGCTCTACGAGACCTACTCCTTCGCGGTGCTGCCCTGGCTCGGCGAGCGCGTCGCCCGAGATCGCGAGGCCTACCGCTACCTCGTGGAGAGCATCCGGCGCTTCCCCGACCAGGCGACCTTCGCGCGCCTGATCGAAGGTGCGGGCCTGGAGCGGGTCCGGTGGCGCAACCTCAACGGCGGGATCGCGGCGCTGCACTCGGCCTGGCGGCTGTAGCCGATGCTGCGCACTGCGCGCAATCTCTGGCGGATGGTCGTGATCGCGCGGTGCTTTGCCCGGCACAATGCCCTGTTTCCGCTCGAGTTCCTGCCGCTGCCCGACACCGTGCTGCGCTTCGGCCGCTGGGCGTCGCGCCGCGAGGCGCCGGGCCGGCCCGGCCAGCGCCTGGCCGCCGCCCTGCAGGAGCTGGGGCCGAGCTTCATCAAGCTCGGCCAGGTGCTGGCGACGCGGGCGGATCTTTTGGGCGAGCAGATCGCCGCCGACCTCTCGGGGCTGCAGGATCAGCTGCCGCCCTTCGATGGCGCGCTCGCGCGCCGGACCGTCGAGACCGAGCTCGGCCAGCCGATCGGGCGGCTGTTCGCGAGCTTCGACAAGACCGCGATCGCGGCCGCCTCGATCGCCCAGGTTCACTTTGCCGTGACCGTCGAAGGCGACGAGGTCGCGGTCAAGGTGCTGCGTCCCGGGATCGAGCGCGCGTTCG
>CAZXYL010000060.1:0-3952 GCA_964644915.1 uncultured Geminicoccaceae bacterium | reverse complement strand
GCGCGGCTCGACCGGGATCGGCTCGTCCCGCAGCGCGCGCAGCGCCGGCGCCGGATCGGGCGGCGAGCGCTCTCCTGTGCCCCGAAACACGAGCAAGGTGAAGCCGCCGCCCAGCTGGTCGAGCAGCCAGCAGGGGCCGTTCCGGCCCGAGAGCGGGGCGTCGAGGCAGGGCGAGCCCGGCCGCAGGCCGCCCACGAACGCATCCTCGTCCGGAGTGTTGAGGCATGATTCGTGCAGCATATGCGGGGTCGAGAGGCGGCCCGAATTGATCAGCCGCCGTGCGAACGGATGGTCGGCTGCCAGCTGCAGCACCGCGTCCCGGAGCGCCCGGCTCGCCTCGGTCTTGGGCGTGATGAACTCGGTCGAGCGGGTCGAGTGCCTGATGTTCTCGTCGGCCGCCGGCTCGCGCTCCGCACAGAAGCTCTCGAGCAGGCCCTCGGGCGCGTCGCCCGCCAGGACCAGCGCAAGCTTCCAGGCCAGATTGTCCGCGTCCTGCAGGCCGCCGTTGAAGCCGCGCGCGCCGAACGGCGAGACCTGATGCGCGGCATCGCCCAGGAACAGGACGCGCCCGTGCCGGAAGTGCTCGAGCCGTCGGCAGCGGAAGGTGTAGATGCTGGTCCATTCGATCTCGAACGGCCGCTCGGGCCCCAGCATCGCCTCGAGGCGCGGGATCACGCGCTCGGGCTTCACCTCCTCTGCGGGATCCGCATCCCAGCCGAGCTGCAGATCGATGCGCCAGACGTGGTCGGGCTGGCTGTGCAGGAGCGCGGACTGGCCCTCGTGGAAGGGCGGGTCGAACCAGAACCAGCGCTCGGGCGGGAAATCCGCCTCCATCTTCACATCCGTGATGAGGAAGCGGTCGCGGAAAACTTGGCCCTCGAAGGCGAGACCCAGGGCGTGCCGGACGGTGCTGCGCGCGCCGTCGCAGGCGAGCAGCCACTCGCACTCGATCGCGTACGCGCCCGCCGGCCCCTGGACGAGCACGCGGGCGCCGTCCGGCCGCGGCAGGGCGCCGCTCACGGGGTGCGCCCAGCGGATCTCGATCCCGAGCTCCCGCGCGCGCTCGACCAGGAACTGCTCGAGATAGTATTGCTGGCAGTTGACGAAGGCCGGCATGCGGTGCCCGGCCTCGGGCAGGAGGTCGAACTGGTAGACCAGCCGGTCGCGCCAGAACACCTTGCCGAGCTTCCAGGTCACGCCCTTGTCCAGCATGCGCTGGCCGACCCCGAGACGGGCCATGATCTCGAGCGAGCGCTTGGCGTAGCAGATCGCGCGCGAGCCCGTGCTGACCGAGGCGTCGGCCTCGAGCACCAGGGGCTCGATCCCGTGCAGCCGCAGGTCGATCGCGAGCGCGAGCCCGACCGGCCCCGCCCCCACGATCACGACCGGGCGCTCTTCCGCCCTGCCGCCCGGACCCGCATCACCAGGCGTCGCCATCGGCGCTACTCGCCCCGGAGCGCTTGCCACATCTCCAGGTCGCGCTCCTTGGTCCAGATCTGCGGGTCGACCTGGCCGCTCGCCTCCTGGTAAGCGCGCGTGACGTCGAACGGCATGCAGTGCTCGAAGATCACCCAGTGACCGAAGCGCGGCTGCAGCAGCGCGCAGGTCTGGTCGTACACCTGCTTGAGCGACTGGCCCTCGGCGACCCCTCGCCGGGCGCTGCCGAACAGCGCGTCGATGAACGCCCGAGTGCCTGCGATGCCATCCGCCACCTGCTCGCGGCTGGTGAGCGCGTCGCCGCGGCCCGGGACGAGCTTCTCGGCACCCAGGGCCTGCAGCCGGTCGAGGGTGCCCGGCCAGTCCGCGTGGTAGGCATCGCCGGTATAGGGCGTGGCCCCGTACTCGACGAGATCACCCGCGAACAGCACCCGCTCTTCCGGCAGCCAGGCCACCGTGTCGCCCTTGGTGTGGCCGCGACCGAGATGCATGATCTCGACCCGCCGCCTGCCCAGCCATAACGTCAGCGCGCTCTCGATGGCCATGGTCGGCCAGGTCAGCCCGGGCACCGTCTCGACCGCGCGGAACAGGCGCGGGAAGCGGCCGACCTCGCTCTCGAAGTCCTGTTGGCCGCGCTCCGCGATCAGCTCCCAGGTGCCCCGGCTGGCCAGGATCTCCTGGGCGTCGAAGGCCGATGCGCCCATCACCCGCACCGCGTGATAGTGGGTCAGGAGCACGTACCTGATCGGCTTGTCCGTCACCGTACGGATGGTGTCGATCAGGGCCCGGGCCATGACCGGCGTGGCGGTCGCGTCGACCACCATGACGCCGTCATCGCCCACGATCACCCCTGAGTTGGGATCGCCCTCCGCGGTGTAGGCCCAGGCGCCGGGCGCCAGCTCCGCGAACGTGATGCTCTTCTCGGCGAGATCGGCCTGCGATGCAAAGCTCAAGGGTCGCTCCCATTCTGGCGCCACACCCCGCATCGTAACGCCTGCGGCCACCGATCGCCACGGCGTTCGCGCAGGGTCTGTGGCGCCGAAGACGCACCCGAGGCGTCCCCATTCGGGGGGTCACCACGGTACGCAGGCCGGCTCTTGTCCCGATTGAATTTCGCGGCGATTCCTAGCTTAATTTGTCGAAACCATGGCGGCATCGGCCGCCGATCGAGCGCCCCACGATGACGAGACGTATCCGGCGAAGGCTGCTTGCTCAGGGCGTCGCCCTGACCATTCTGGTCCTGCTCGGCTGTGCGGTGGCGGGCGAGGTCCGCTCGTCCTGGCTGCAGTCGGAGCTGCTCAGCAGCTTCGCCCGCCAGCTGACGTTCCGGGTCGAGCCCGGCCCGAGCGCGGACGTGCGCTTCCCCACCAGCGGCCCTTACGACCAGCGCCTCGGCTACGCCCAGCTGCCGCAATTCGTGCAGCGGTTGCACAGCAGCGGCTTCGAGATCGAGCAGCAAACCCGCTGGTCGAAGCGACATCTGCAGTTCGTCGACCACGGCGGCTATCCGATCTTCGCGGAGAAGACCAGGGCGGGCCTGACCCTGCTCGATCGGCAAGGCGCCACGGTGTTCGCCGCGCGCTTTCCCGAGCGCACCTACGAGAGCTTCGACGAGATTCCGCCGCTGGTGGTGAGCACGCTCCTGTTCATCGAGCATCGCGAGCTGCTCGATGCCGGCTCGCCGACCCGCAACCCCGCGATCGAATGGCACCGCATGGCGGGCGTGCTGCCGGCCTACCTCCAGAGCCTGCTCGACCCCTCGATCAAGGTCGCGGGCGCCAGCACGCTCGCGACCCAGATCGAGAAGTATCGCCACGCGCCCTCGGGCCTCACCGACAGCGCGCGCGCCAAGCTCCGCCAGATGATCACGGCGAGCGTGCGCGCGTATCGCGAGGGCGCGGACACCGGCGAGGCCCGCCGGCAGATCGTGGTCGACTACCTGAACTCCACCCCGCTCAGCGCGCGCGCCGCGTTCGGCGAGGTCCACGGCCTGGGCGACGGTCTGTGGACCTGGTTCGGCACCGACTTCGCGCACGCCAATCGCATCCTGCGGGAGGCGCCCGCCGATCCCGCGGCGCTGCGCCAGAAGGCCGAAGTCTACAAGCAGGCGCTGGCGCTGCTGCTGGCGCAGCGGCGGCCATCCTACTACCTGCTGTCCGGCCGCGAGCCGCTGGCGACGCTCGCCGACAGCTATCTGCGCCTGCTCGCGGGGCAGGGTGCGATCGCGCCCGACCTCGGCGACGCGGCGCTCGCGGCCGAGCTGCGCTTTTGGGACGAGGGGTCGACGCCGCGCCAGGCGGGTCACATCGAGAAGAAGGCGGCCGATGCGATCCGGCGCGAGCTGCTGCCGCTCCTGGGCGTGGCCGGCTACTACCAGCTCGACCGCCTGGACCTGGCGGTCGAGACCGCGGTCGATCTGGCGACGCAGCAGCGCGTGGCCGAGATCCTGCGCCAGCTCGCCGACCCGGCCGTGGCCAGGGAGATGGGAATGTTCGGGCATCGGCTGCTGGCCTCC
>CAZXYL010000059.1:0-1535 GCA_964644915.1 uncultured Geminicoccaceae bacterium | reverse complement strand
TCGGGTACGGCCCGGGCATCGCCACGCCCGGGTGGTTGGTGGTCCAGTAGGCGATCATCTCGGCATCCCACAGCGCATCGCCGAAGCGCTCGCAGGTGCCGAGGCCGAAGCAGCGGTCGCGCGGGAGCCGAACCGTGTCGTTGGGTGCGGGCGGCGGATTGCTCAGCTGGTTGGAGCGGCACTGCGGCCCGGAGACCTTGCCTTTGGTGACGTTCGCCGAGGGCGCGAAAGCGGGATCGTTTTTCTTGCTGTTGAGAGGTGGGTCCCAGATGTCGAAGCGCACATTCAGGCCGACGTGCACGCTCACCGACTGGCCGGGGCGGATGTTGACCCGGTCCTTGACGCAGCTGGTATTCGGATCGACCAGGCCCATGACGCAGCGGATGCGGTTGGATCCGCCGAGACCACCTGTGCAGTGAGGCTCGCCGCCCCCGGCAACGACGTCCAGGAGGCCGAAGTCCCCTGGGGCCCACTGCGAGCCCGCGCCCTTCGCCTTAAGCAGCACCTGCTGGCCGACGATGGGCTCGAAGCTCTTGTTGATCGCGGTCTCGTACGGATTGCACATCATCATCGGCGGGAAGTTGCAGACCTCGCGCGTGAACCCGGCAAGGGCCTGGGTGGTCGCGCTGCCGCCGGTCGCCGCTTCGGCGACGCCGAACACGCGCAGCACCGGCGAGAGGAAGAAGGTCACCTCCCGAGGTTCCGCGGTCACTTCCACGAACCGGGCGCGGTTGTCGTGATCGGCGGTGCAGGTCGAGGCACCGCCGGACTGCACGTCGCAGAGGACGACGTCGCCGGCCGGGCGTGTTCTGAGGTCGGCGGGCGGGGGATCGGCGCCGAGCGCCTCAAGGAACACGAGCCGGCTCACCGCCAGCTCGGGATCGCCGGTGATGAAGTTGCCGAAATCCGTGACCAGGGGCGGGTCGGCACCGTCGCCCAGCGCCGCGAGCACCGCCCTATCGATCGCGCCGGCTTCGCCGTCCAGTTCGGCCGCCGCCGCGAGCGCCACGTAGTCGGCATAGGCCTGGAGCTGGCTGTGGAGGTTGTAGAGGCGGCCGGCATCGATCACCAGCGCGCCCAGGCCGAACAGGACGCCGAGCGAGGCGACCACGAGAATCGTAACGGCGCCCTGCTCGTCGTGGCGGAGTCGGGTCAGACTGCCCGGCATCGGCTCACGTTCGGTGCGGCGCATGAATGGAGCCCGCTCACTTACTTGCCGACGTCCGAGGTCCTGAGCTCGCGCGGCGGCTTCACCTTGTCGGCCTGGTAGCGGCCGACGGCGATCGCGGCGCGACTGCCGTCCATGTCGGGCGGCGTCAGCGCGAGCTCCGGCTCGGGATTGACGCTCTGGACCGCGATGTTCTGCTTCACCGCGTTGCCGAAGTCCGCGGCGCCCGGGCCGAAATCCGGATGACCGCAGGCCCCTAAGGCCAGCAGCGGAGCAAGTGCGACGACTCGGAGCGCGGGCGTCTTGCGCATGGTTCGATCCTCGCTCACTGCAGGATGTAGCCGTAGGGGCCGTCGATGCCGCCGGC
>CAZXYL010000058.1:0-1739 GCA_964644915.1 uncultured Geminicoccaceae bacterium | reverse complement strand
GCGCCGGAGAGCTCGAACTGACCGCCCGGCTCGAGCGTGATGCTCGCGGCGTCCTTGCGCAGCGCGATCGGGCGACCCTGCTCCAGGACCGGTTCCCAGTCGAACCGCTCGGCCAGTCCCAGGAGCAGCGCGCGGATGCCGCGCTCGCCCTCGTAAGGCAAGGACCTGAGGTCGTCGTGGGTGTAGCCGAACTTCTCGTGCTCGGTGCCGATGCGCCAGGCGCTCTCGGCCTTGCAGCCTTCCTCCAGATACTCGATCAGCTGGCGGCGCTCGGTAATCGGCGCGCCTTCGGCTTGCGGCGGAGCGGACATCGGGGAATCCTGCTGAGGCTGCTTGTTGGTCTGCCGTCAAGCCCAGGGCTGTGCCCGTTTCGGGTTTGCAATCAGGCGACGATCCTTGTCAAGCCGCGGGGTGGCAGGGCTGGGCAGACACAGGGAGCGCGGCGCGCCGGTAACGGCATCAGGTGAGCATATGGTGCAGCACACCTCCCTCTACCAACCCGGAAGGTGGCGCGTGCTGGTCCTTACCAACCCGGAAGCTGGCGCGCGCTGGGCGCCTCGCCCAAGGAGACAGCCTGCGCAGCAGCTGGGCGATGGAGTTGACGCGCGAGACCAGTCCTGGGACATCTTGAGCCTCCCAGGCAACGGCGGGCGTTACCAATGGCCAAGCCCGAGATCCTCCAGCTCATGCCCATCACGCCGGCGCCCCAGGCCGACGCCGAGCAAGCCTTCACCCTGCACAGGCTCTGGGAGGCGGGCGATCCGCGAGCGTTCGTCCGCGAGGTGGCGCCGGGCGTGCGCGGTGTGCTCACCAACGGGATCCTCGGCGCCGATGCCGGGCTGATCGGCGCCCTGCCCGCGCTCGAGATCATCGGCGTCTACGGCGTGGGCGTCGACGCGGTGGATCTGGCGGTGGCCCGTGAGCGCGGCATTCGCGTCACCAACACGCCGGACGTCCTGACCACCGGCGTGGCCGAACTGGCGCTCGCCCTGCTCCTCGACGTGGCCCGACGCGTCGCCTGCAACGACCGCTACGTCCGGGCAGGGCGCTGGGCCGAGCGCGGCGATCCGCCGCTTTCGAACACGATTGCGGGCAAGCGGATCGGCATCCTGGGGTTCGGCCGGATCGGCCGGGCGGTGGCCAGGCGGGCGGAACCCTTCGATGTGGTCCTGTGCTACTGCGGCCCGACCCGGAAGTCGGATGTGCCCTACCAGCACTACGACGACCCGGTCGCCATGGCCCGCGAGGTCGATTGCCTGGTGATCACCTGCGTGGGCGGTCCGGTGACCAAGGGGCTGGTCGGGCGCCAAGTCATCGAGGCGCTGGGGCCCGAGGGCTGGCTGATCAACGTCGCGCGCGGCTCTGTGGTCGACGAGCCGGCGCTGGTCGAGGCACTCCAGGCCGGCAAGCTGGGGGCCGCGGGCCTGGATGTGTTCGCCGACGAGCCGCACGTGCCCGAGGCGCTGCTCGCCATGGACAATGTGGTCCTGCAGCCGCACCAGGGCAGCGCCACGATCGAGACCCGCAGCGCCATGGGCCAGCTCACGGTCGACAACCTCAAGGCCCATTTCGCGGGCCGGCCGCTGCTCACGCCGGTGCTCTGATCCGCCATGGGCCGGCTCGACTTCGACCCGCAGCGCCTGGAGGGCTACCTCAAGGCGCGCCTGCCCGAGCTCAGGGGCGAGATGAGCGTCGAGCCGATCGGCGGCGGCCAGTCCAACCCGACCTTCTGGCTGCGC
>CAZXYL010000057.1:0-6335 GCA_964644915.1 uncultured Geminicoccaceae bacterium | reverse complement strand
GGCGGCGCCATCGAGCGGCGACAGGAGCGCCAGAACGAGCACCACGAGGCCGCCCACAAAGGCCAGGACGCGCCAGAGCGGCACGGCGCGGCCCGTACCCGCTCGGCGCCACAGGCGCGCGATCCCCGCGACATAGAGCAGCCCCACCACCAGGAGCGGGACCAGCACCAGCGGGTCGGCCTGCCACGTCCACTCTTGGCCCGTCCCGTCCGGTGCATGCGCCCGCACCGGCGCGCTCCCAAGCAGCGTGAGCAGCAGCCCCGCTGGCGGCGCCAGCGCGCGCATGGCGTCGAGCCGACCCGACCTGACGTTCCGCAACCGGTCGATGATGCGCCGGCTCAGCCCGCGAGATGCTGCTGCAGGAACTCGACCGTGCGCGACCAGGCGAGCTCGGCGGCTTCCTGATCGTAGCGCGCCTCGTTGGTATCGTTGTGGAAGGCGTGGTTCACCCCCTCGTACATGTGGATCGTGTAGTCGACCCCGGCGTCCTCGAGCGCCCGCTCGTAATCCGCGATGCCCTCGTTGATGCGATCGTCCAGCCCGGCGTAGTGCAGGAGCAACGGGGCCTGGATCTTCGCCACGTCCTCGCTCGCGGGCTGGCGCCCGTAGAAGGGCACGACGGCGTCGACATCGGAGGAATGGACCGCCACCTGATTGGCGAGCGCGCCGCCCCAGCAGAAGCCGAGCACGCCGACCCTGTCCGTGGTGGCATCGTGGCTCTGCAGATAGTCGATGGCGGCGAGGGCGTCCTGGGTGGTCTGCTGCTGGTCGAGCTGGCCGATCATCTCGCGCGCCCGATCCTCGTCCTCGGGCGTGCCGCCCAGCGGCGAGAGGAAGTCCGGGGCGAGGGCGACGAAGCCATCCAGCGCCGCACGCCTCGCCACGTCCTCGATGTGCGGATTGAGGCCGCGGTTCTCGTGGATGACGATCACGCCCGGGAGCGGGCCCGGAGCGTCTGCCGGCCGCACGAGATAGCCCTGGACCTCGCCCGTGGCGCCCTGGAAGGTCACGCGCTCGATCTGGAGGCGGGCGTCGTCCGCCGGCACGATCGCCGCCTGGGCGTAGTTGCACTGCAGCACCGGCAGCAGCGCCGCCGCCGCGGCCGTGCCGCCCGCGAGCGCGGCCAGCCGGTCCATGAACACCCGCCGGTCCACCCGCTCGTGCGTGTACTCGTCGTAGAGCTTGATGATCTCCTGACGCATTGGCTCCCTCCTTCGGCTGCGGGGAATCGCGCCCGCTCGCCCGGCGTGCGCCCCGGCACACCCTACGGCATCCGGCCGCGGGGTTCAGCCCCCGATGACGGGTTTCGAGCCCGCCGATGATCAAGCGACCGTGATCGCGAGGCCATCGCGCCTGGTCAGAGCACGAGGCTGCCGAGCTCGTCCAGCAGCGCCTTGGCGTCGCGCAGGTCCTGCGTCTCGAAGCCCTCGGTGAAGCCGCCGTACAGTGGCTCGAGCCGCTCGAACGCCTCCTCTTCCTTGTGCTGCGTGTGCCAAAGCCGGGCCAGAGCCACGGCGGCGCGCAGCTCCGAGAGCCTGGCGCCCTGCTGGCGGGCCACGCCCATGGCGCGCTCGAAGCAGGCTTCGGCGCCCGCCCGGTCCGGTTGCGCCCAGGCGAGCCGGAGCTCGCCCTCGACCCGGTGCAGATGGGCCTCGAACCCGTGCACGCCGGTCTCCCGCACCAGGGCGAGCCCGTCGGCAACCGCGCGAAGCCCTTGCTCGACCTCGCCCTGCGCCCGGCAGAGATCGCCCCAGAGCGCCAGGGCGTAGGGCAGATAGAGCCGGCCGCCGGTGGCGCGGTAGGCATCGATGCCTTCCCGCAGCTCGCGCGCGCCTTGCGCCGGCTGGGCCGTGCCGGCGAGCGCCCAGCCACGGAAGATGCGCGCGAGCGCCGCCCAGAAGGGCAGCCCGTGGCGGGTCGCGAGCGCGCTCAGCTCGTCGGCGTGGCGCAGCACGGCGGGAGCGTCCCGGCGCAGCTGATGGAACAGGCAGCTGTGATGGAAGGCGTGCGCAAGGGTGATCACGTGCCCGAGCTCGCGCGCAACAGCCAACCCCTCGCCGGCTGGCGCCAGCGCGCGATCCGGCAAGCCTCGCCGCAGGAGGGTATGCGCGAGGAAGAAGCAGCACACGACGTAGGGGTCGGCCGAATACTCTGTGGCGAGGGCGCGGTGCTTCGCCCGGTCGTAGAGCCGGATCACCTCCTCGCCATGCGCCTGCGCCCGGGCGAGATTGCCCAGGAAGAACCAGGTGTTGGCCATGGCGCGGTGAGCTACGAGCGCGGCCGCGGTCTCACCGCGTCCCTCGGCGTGGCGCATCATCTCGCCGGCGGCCTCGAGCGCCTCGGCCACGTCGGCCCGGGCGATGTGGAAGATCCAGCGCCCGTACAGCACGGGCAGCCGTCTCGACTGATCGCCGAGCTGCTGGGAGAGCGACCAGGCGCGCCCGAACGCCTCCCCGGTCTCGGGCGCCGCGAACCCTCTGGCCGCGATCAGCGCGTTGCCCAGGGCCGTCTGCAGCCCGAGCTCGGTACGGCTCCTGGGGCCGCTCTCGGGGAAGCGGGAGAGGATCTTGAGCGCGTTCTCGAGATCCGCCACCGCCTCCCGCGGCGAGCCGCGCGCGAGCGCCATCTCGCCGGCATCGCGCCAGAACTCGACCGCCTCCTCGTCCAGGCCCGCCTCGGTGCAGTGATGCGCGATCAACTCCGGGTTGGTCGCCATGACCTCCGGGAAGTCGCTCGCCAGCACCCGCGCGATGCGCTCGTGCAGGGCCTTGCGCCGCTCACGCACGAGCGCCTGGTAAGCGGCATCCTGGACCAGGGCGTGCTTGAAGCTGTAGACCGCATCCGGCGGCGTGCCGCGGCAGAACAGCAGCTCGGCTTCGACCAGCTGCCGCAGGGCACTCTCGAGGTCGCGATCGGGCCACTCGGCGACGGCCGCGATCAGCTCGTAGGAGAACTCCTTGCCGATCGCGGCCGCGATCTGCGCCACCTCCTTGAGCGGGCCCAGGCGGTCGAGCCGCGCGGCCAGCGACTCCTGCAGGCTCGCCGGGATCGCGACCGGCGGCAGGGCGCCGGTCAGCTCGAACCGGCCGTCGCGCTGCGCGAGAAAGCCGGATTCGAGGACGGCCTTGGTCAGCTCCTCGATGTAGAGCGGCACGCCCTCACCTTTGGCGACGATCTGCCGGATCACCTCCGGCGGCAGCGGCCGGCCGCCCACCTGCACGGCGAGGCTCGCCGCCTGCCGCCGGCTCAGCCGGTTGAGCGTGAGCCCGGTGGCGTTGGCGTGGCTCACTCGCGGCGGGACGCCGTCCGGCCGCAGCGTGACCAGCACCAGCAACGGCAGATCGACGGACCGCTCGATGATGCGCTCGAGAAACTCTCGCGACGTCGGATCGATCCAGTGGGCGTCCTCGACCACGAACAGCACCGGCGCCCGGGTCGTCAGCGCGACCAGCCGCTGCATCAAGGCATCAAGGCGCCTGGCGTTGAGGACCTGCGGGCTCGCGTCGCTGTCCGGCCCCTCGGCCTGCGGGATCAGCAGGAGCTCGGCCAGCAGCTGGAGCGAGCCGCGCTCGGCGATGCCGATGCGGGCGAGATGCGCCTCGAGCTTGCTCAATCGGGCGCTCGCGTCGTCGTCCCGCACGATGCCGGCCGCGCGCTCCAGCTCCTCGATCGCCGGCTGCAGCGCGCTGTTACGGTAGTACGGCAGGCACTGGTAATGCAGCAGCGTGTGGAACCGGTCCGCGATCGCGTCGCACAGCGCCTGCACCACGCGCGACTTGCCGATGCCCGGCTCCCCGGTCACGAGCAACACCTGGCCTTCGCCCTCGCGCGCCTGCTGCCAGCGGTCGAGCAGCAGGCCGAGTTCGTGCTCGCGCCCGACCAGGGGCGTGAGCGCCGTGCTGTGCAGCGCCGCGAACCGGCCGGTGGCGCGGCCGGGGCCGAGCACGCGCCACACCCGCACCGGCTCGTCGAAGCCCTTGAACCGGTGCTCGCCCAGATCCGCGAGCTCGAACAGCTGTCCGAGCAGCCGGCGCGTGCGCGGCCCGATCAGGACGTCGCCCGGTACCGCGAGCGCCTGCAACCGCGCTGCCCGGTTCGGCGGCTCGCCCAGGATCTCCTGCCCGGTGCCGACGAGATCGGCGACCACCACGGGGCCGGTCGAGATCCCGACCCGGGCCTGCAGGCGGATGCCTTCGGCCGGCCCGAGCCTGCCCAGCGCCTCGACCAGCTCGAGGGCCGCGCGCACGGCGCGCTCGGCGTCGTCCTCATGCGCCTGCGGCCAGCCGAAGAACGCGAGCACGCCGTCGCCGAGGAACTTCGCGACGTGGCCTTCGAAACGCCCGACGACCTCGGCGCAGCAGGCCTGATAGGCCCGGATGACCTCGCGCAGATCGTCCGGCGACAGCCGCTCCGACAGCTCGGTGAAGCCGACCAGATCGCAGAACAGCACGGTGACGTGTCGGTGCTCCGCATCCGATGTGGGGCGCCGCGCCGGGGGAGGCGGCGCGTCCCGACCCTCGGGCGCCAGCATGGTGCCGCAGTTCGGGCAGAACCGGCTGACATCGGGAATCTCGGCGGCGCACTGCGGACACTGCATGACTTCATCCTCGCGAGCGCAATCTAGCTCTCGCAAGGCACCGGGAACAGTGCGCACAATCGCCGCCCCGGCAGGCGGCGGCCCGATCGCCTCAGAGGGTCTTCAGGTACTCGATCAGCGCCATGCGGTCGGCTTCGCTCAGCTGTGTGCCGTATACGTGTCCAGCGTTGGAATTGCCGGGCAGGCTGGTGTCGAAAAGGAACGCGCCGGCGAACGGGCTCTTCCACTCGAAGCCGACCCGCTCCGGGACGAACTCCCAGTTGCCGACGTAAAAAGTCTGCACCCGCTCGGCCGGCGGCTTGAGCAGCTCCACGAGGTCCGGCACCGAGCCGTTGTGGAGATAGGGCGCGGTCGCCCAGATCCCGTTCAAAGGCCGGGCGCGGTACTCCTGGATCACCTGGAACTGGTTCGGCTGGCCGCGATTGATCCGCGCTGCGCGTTCGGTGTTCTTCGGATCGGCGGTGTACTGCCCGACGACCTTGTCGGTGACCAGCTGCACCCAATGGCCAAGCGGCTGCCGGGTGCCGCCCAGGGCGACCTCGCGGGTCGCGAAGTCGACCGCTTGGCGCGGGTCGGTGCCGACCGCCTCGATCGGATGGGACTTGATCTTGATGAGCTCTTCCGGCCCGCGCGGGGCCTCGCGGTCGATGCGCTCGTGGCAGCCGGAGCACTGCGCCTCGTAGATGGCCTGGCCACGGTCCGCCAGGTCCTGGTCGATGGGCCCCAGGATCGGTTCCGGCCACTTCGGCGACTGCAGCTCCAGCAGCCAGAGCTGGATGTCGACCAGGTTGTCCATCTGCAAGCCGTGTTGCAGCACCGGTTCGGAGACGGTGGTGAGGTCGATCGGCGCCCCGACGCCGAGCGCCTCGACCACGGTGCGGGAGAGCGGCTGGCGCACCGAGTTGTTGTACAGGACCCAGTCGAAATAGGGCGTGTCCCAGAGCGCGGGGAAGCTCACCGGCGCCGTGGTGGGCTCGTAGTTGTCGATCACCCCGATGCTCTCGGCGAACAGGAAATTGGCGCCGCGGCCCAGGGCGTCGAGCCGGGCGTAGCCGGCGTCCGTGGGCTGCTCGTCGGCCCGGGCGAGCGCTTCGGCGACCAGGCGATTGCGCGCGGCGCTCGCCTGGGCGAAGCACTGCAGGCTCGCCGTGAGGTCGCGGCTCGGATCGCCGACCGCCTGCAGCACCCGCCCGGCGAAGCGCTGCGCCTTGGCCGAATCGGCGGCGGTGGCGCCGAGCGCTTCCGCGAGCCGCAGCCGGAAGGTCTCGATGTCGTTCTGAGCGGGGCCGCCTTCGATCCGGATCGCGGTGCCGTGATAGTTGACCTGGCCCGTATGGCAGGCGGCGCAGGTCAGGCCGACCCAGTTGCCCTGCCAGCACCGGTACGGGCCCTGTTCGAGCTGGAGACTGGTGCGCGAGAACCCGACGGGGAGGCCATCCGGATTGTACACGTCGTGCGGCGGGTTGGGGATGAAGCCGAACTGCCGCATGTGGCCGGGCGCCGCGAACCGTTCCTCGCCCTGGACCTGCTCGAGCGCCACAAACCACTCGTAGGGAAAGAACGCGGTGCCCTGGTCGATGTGGGACCAGCTCTGCGCGGTCGCGTAGTCCCAGCCCTGATCGGTGCCGGCGCCGGCCGACGGCTCCGTTGGGGGCTCGATCGGCTGGCAGGAACCGAAGACCACGACGCTGCCGAAAAGAACTGCACACAATCGCGGCGTCACCATGGATTCCTCCCA
>CAZXYL010000056.1:0-6351 GCA_964644915.1 uncultured Geminicoccaceae bacterium | reverse complement strand
TCGACCGGCAGTTCGGGCCTGCGCCCCGCGATCAGGTCAGCGGTGATCCGCGCCGTGCCGCAGGCCATGGTCCAGCCCATGTGGCCGTGGCCGGTGTTGTAGAAGAAATTCCTGTAACGGCCGCGGTCCAGGATCGGCGTGCCCTCGGGCGTCATGGGCCGCAGACACGCCCAGTATCGCGGCCGGCTCCAGTCGCCTGCGGCCGGGAACAGCTCGCGCACCGACTTGAGCATATGGGTGAAGTCCGAGGGCCGGTGGCCCACGTCGTAGCCGGCGAACTCGGCGGTTGCGGTCATCCGCACCCGATCGCCCATGCGCACATAGGCGACCAGGTTGTCCTCGTCGACGCCGCCCATCGTGGGCGGGCCGTTGGCGCCATCGACCGGGATGGTCACCGAGTAGCCCTTGATCGGATAGACCGAGCAGCGCTCGCCGAGCTGGCGCGCGATCAGCGGGCTGTAGCTGCCGAGCGACAGCACGAAGACGTCGGCGCGCTCCTCGCCCCGATCCATCGCCACCGCTTCGACCGCATCGCCATTCGTGCGGACGCCGGTCACCGTGGTGCCGTAGAGGAACCGCGCGCCTTTCTGCTCGCACAGCCGGGCGAGCGCGCGGGTGAACTTGCAGGCGTCGCCGCTCTCGTCGGTCGGGCAGAAGATGGCGCCGGCGACCTTGCCCTTGCTCGCGGTCAGCGACGGATCGATCTCGGCCGCGCGCTCGCGGTCGACGACCTGGAGGTCCTGGCCCTGGTCCTTGAGAATCTGCAGGACGCGGGCGCCGCGATCGAGCGCTTCCTGGCTGCGGTAGAGGTAGAGGAGCCCCCTGCGCTCGGCGTCGTACGCGATGCCGTTCGCTTCCGCCACTTCCTGCAGCCGCTGCTGCGAGTAGCGGCACAGGCGATGCTTGATCAGCGTGTTGCGGCGGTTGCGGCTCTCCGGGCACTGGGCCAGGAACCTGAGCGACCAGCGCCACAGCGCCGGGTCCGCGCTCAGCCTGAAGCGGAGCGGCTGGTCGTCCCGGAACAGCGACTTGAGGAGGATCTTGGGCGCGCGGGGCGAGGACCAGGAGAGAGCGTGGCCGCAGGCGATCAGCCCGGCATTCGCGAAGCTGGTCTCGCACGCGGCCTCGGGCTGGCGCTCGACCACCGTGACCTCATGCCCGTCCTGGAGCAGCTCCCAGGCGGCGGTGACGCCGGCGACGCCGGCGCCCATGATCAGGACGTGCATGAGAACCCCTCGCTCGCGCCCGGGCGCAGAAGGCGGCCGCCCGAGCCGCTACGGCAACGCCGCGGTGACCATGATCTCGACCGTGAACTTGGGCGCGGCGAGCTTGGATTCCACGCAGGCGCGGGTCGGCGCGTTGCCGGGCGAGATCCAGGCGTCCCAGACCTGGTTCATCTCGTCGAAGGTCGAGATGTCGGCGAGCCAGATCTGCGCGGTCAGGAGCCTGGACTTGTCGGTGCCTGCCTGCTGCAGAAACTCGTCGATGCTGTCCAGGATGTCCCGGGTCTGCTCGGCGACCGGCCGGCCCGGCGCGTTCTGCGCCACCTGTCCGGCCAGATAGACGATGCCGTTGTGAACCACCACCTGGCTCATCCGCTGGCCGACGTGCAGACGCTTGATGCTCATGATCTCCCCTCCCTCGATTGGCGGCGCCGCAGGTTAGAAGGACCGGCCCGGCTTTCCAAGGGGCGAGGCACCCGGCGCGCTCGGTCCGGCGTCGAGTCCACCCTGGCTGGTCCGCCCCTCCGGGTTGCGGCAGCGTGCCGAGGCCTGTACGGTCATCACACTGGGAAACGTCCGCTCGGTGTAGCGGGCTCGGATGATATTGCGAGGGAACATGTCGAGCGAAGACATCCGCCAAATCGTGAAATCGAGCAACGACAGATGGAACGAGGCATTCAACCGCGGTGATGCCTCCGGAGTCGCGGCGTGCTACAAGGATGATGCAGTGGTTCTACCACCGACCCACGACATCGTTTCTGGTAAACAGCAGATCAAAGAGTTCTGGGCGTCGGTGATCGGCGGAGGCTTCGGCCAGCATACGATCGAGACCATCGACGTGCAGAGGCGAGGGGACGCCGCCTGGCTGGTCGGCAAATGGACGGCGGTCGGTCGCGGCAAGGACGGATCGCAGCAGTCATACGCCGGCTCTTTGGTCAATGTTCTGGAGCGGCAGCCGGACGGCAGCTGGAAGTCCGGGCTGCATATCTGGAACTGAACCAGCCCTGGATAATCCAGCCGGTTCATCTGGCGACGGCTGAGTCCGGCTGATCCAGCTCACGCAGCATCGCTTCCGCGCTGATCAGATCCGGCATCGTGAACCCTTCGGCGCAGGACGCATAGAGCGGCCCCAAAAGGGTGCTGGCCTCCTCGCGCCGGCCTTCTCCGGCAAGCAGCCGGCAGAGCGCCAGGGTGGCCCGCATCTCCCAAAGCCGCGCGCTTTGGCTTTGCGCCACCTCCATGGCTCGGCGAAAGCAGCTCTCCGCCGTCTGCCGGTCCGGACCCCCCGTGCGGAGCAGGAGCTCCCCCTGCCGGCGGCGGAGTTCGGCTTCCAGCCACCTTTCCTCGGTCCGATCGACCTGCGTCAGCGCGTCTTTCAGGAGCTCGAGCGCCTGTTCGCACTCGCCGACCCTTGCCGCGGCGTCGGCGAGCAGGGAGAAGAAATACGGGACCAGGTACTCGGCACCGGTGCCGCGCCAGTCAGCGATGCCCTGGCGCATCTGGCGGACTCCCGCCTCCGCCTCTCCCCCCGTCGCCATGATCCAGCCCTGGAGGATGAGCCCGCCCGCCAGCCAGAAGCGAAACCCTTCGGCCGTGGCGAGCTGGATCAACTCTTCGGCATGCGCCCTGACGGCCGGCCGATCGTCCAGGAGCTGATGCAGGGTAGCCCCGAAAAACAGTGGCAGCGCCATGCTGTTGTGGTGGGAGATATCGCGGGCTACCGCGAGCGCTTCCTGATTGCGTTGCAGCGCCTGGTCGGGAAAGCCCAGGGGCAGCAGGGCCCTGGCCAGATAGTCCAGGCAAACTACCCTCGGGTCGAAGGCGTAGACAAAGGCAGGCGTGCGATGCCTCACCGGGTCATACAGCTCGAGCGCCTGCTCGAGATGCCGGCGCGCATCCGCCAAGCGCCCACGCGGGAGCGAGGCCACCCCCATCGCCCGGTGGGCAAAAAATATCAGATCGAGGTCGGAGCGCTTCTCCGCCTCGCTGAGCAGATATGCCGCCGACGCGCCCGCTTCGGCGACCTCTGCTCGATACAGATGGAATAGGCATTGGCCGTAGATCACCGCAAAAAGCTGCATCACGTCATCGAGCTTGTGGCTCAACGCCTGCGCCTCGCGGTAGGCGGCCCCGGTCTCAGGGGCGGCAAAGCCCTTGGCCGCGACGAACGCGCTGCCTAAGGCTACCTGCAGCGCGAGTTCCTGCCGCTGCCGCACGGCGCCTTCCTCCAGCTCCCGGGCAAGCTCCAGTCCTTTCGACAGCTGGACAATGGCCTCGGCCGTCGCGGAGCGCGCCATGGAACGCTGGCCCGCGCGGCGCCAGCAATCGACTGCTTGGGTCAGGAGCCCGGCCTCGGTGTAGTGCTGGGCGAGCCGATCGGGCTCCATTTCGGCGGTCGCCGGAAATTCGTTCTCGAGAACGGTCGCGATGCGCATGTGTAGTTGCTGCCGCCGGCTCCGCAGGAGCGTGGCGTAAGCGGCGTCCTGAACCAGCGCGTGCTTGAAGGTGTAGGTCGCCTTCGGGGGCACGCCGCGGCGAAAGATCAGCTCGGACCGGGTCAGCTGAAGGAGCGCGTCCTGAAGCTCGGCCTCCCGTAGCGGCGCCACGGCGGCCAGCAGCTCGTAGGAGAATTCCCGGCCGATGGCCGCGCCGATCTGCGCCACCTCCTTCACCGGGGCCAGCCGCCCCAGCCGAGCTATGAGGGAGTCCTGAAGTGTCGTCGGGATGGCGAGCGGCGGCAAGAGGCCGGTCAACTCGTAACGGCCCTCGGCCTCGCGCAGAAGGTCAGATTCCAGAACCGCCTTGGTCAACTCCTCCACGAACAGAGGCACGCCGTCCGTCTTGTCCACGATCTGCTGCATGACCTCGGCCGGCAGAGCCTTGCCGCCGGTCACGCGCTCCACCATCGCCCTGCCGTAGCGCCGCGTGAGCCGGCTCAGCGACAGGGAGGTGACGTGCGGATAACCCGTCCAGGGTGGATTGAACTCGGGTCGATAGGTGATGATCACCAGGATCGGCAGGCTCTGAACCTGATCGATCACCAGGTCGAGCAGGTCGAGGCTGGAGGGGTCGATCCAATGCACGTCCTCGTAGACCGCAAGCACCGGCTGCGCGACCGCAAGACCAGCAAGCTGATCGCCGAGAATCTCGAGTGTCTTCTGCTTCTGCCGCTGCGGCGTGAGGTTCAGAGGAGGATAACGGTCGTCGACAGGAACCGAGAGGAGCGCTGCGATCAGCGGCAGGACATCGGAGACGTCGTCGGTGGAGAGCGCCAGCAAGCTCTCCAGCTTCTCGATCCGTTCCGCCGCGGAATCCCCCGGCTGAAAGCGCGCTGCACGCTCGAGCAGCCCGATCACCGGATAAAGGGCGCTGCTCTGATGGTACGCGGAGCAATAGTGGCTGATCGAGGTGTAGCTCTCGTCGTCCAAGCGTTCGCGCAAGGCACGGACGATCCGTGACTTGCCGATGCCGGCCTCGCCTGCCAGCAGGACCACCTGCCCTTCGCCGTCCCGCGCCCGCTCGAACCGGTCCAGCAGCAAAGCAATCTCGTGGTCCCGCCCGATGAGCTGCATGAGGCCGGTACCGCGAAGTGCCTCGAAGCGGCTTTCGGCCCGGCTTTCCGCGACGACGCGCCAAGCGCGGACCGGCTCGGCCAAGCCCTTGACCTGCTGGACGCCGAGATCAACCACCTCGAACAGGCCCCCTATGAGGCGGCGCGTCCGGCGGCTTATGACGAGACTGTCCGGCTCCGCCAATCCTTGCAGGCGCGCTGCAAGATTAGGGGTCTCACCAACGACGACGCGTTCTTGGGACGCGCCCTGGCCGATCAGGTCGCCGACCACCACAAGGCCGGTCGCGATCCCGACACGGACCGCGAGCGGGCCGCTGGTGCGGGGCTTCAGGTTCCGGATCGCAGCGATGATGTCCAGGCCCGCACGCACGGCGCGCTCGGCCTCGTCCTCATGCGCGTGCGGGTAGCCGAAGTAGGCGAGCACACCGTCGCCCATAAACTTGGCGACATGACCCTCGAAACGGTCGATGACCCCCGCGCAACAGTCCTGGTACGAGCGAATAACCTCGCGCAGGTCTTCGGGGTCCAGCCGCGCCGCTAACTGCGTCGAACCGACCAGGTCGCAAAACATCACGGTCAGCTGGCGACGCTCGCCCTCGAACGCGCGCACCTCGGGCAGAAGGGTGGCAGGATCGCCGGATCTGGTCGTGCGGCTCGGCGGGTCAGGAGCGATGCCCGGCCCCACCGTCAGGTTCGCTCCGCAATCTCCGCAGAATTTCTTGCCGGGCGGGTTGCTGCTGCCGCAACCGGCACACACCAGCGCGAGCGCGGCGCCGCAGTCGCCGCAGAACCGCTTACCGTCCGGATTGCTGCTGCCGCAGGTCGGACAATCCATCAACAATGCCCAATACACCGAAACTATTCCAAAACACCACGCGGCGGCGACTGACGCAACCCGTATCTGGGATGCGTTCTTGTCCGGAAGCGCCGCCCCGCGGAGCGGTCAGCCGTGCAGCAGGCGCCAGATCTTCTCCGGAGTTGCCGGCATGTCGACCTGGCGGATGCCGCGCGGGCGGAGCGCATCGAGGATCGCGTTCATGATCGCCGGCAAAGCACCCACGCAGCCCGCCTCGCCGCAGCCCTTGATGCCGAGCGGGTTGGTCGCGGTCGGCACCTCGTTGAGCGTGAACGCGAAGTGGCGCATGTCATGGGCGCGCGGCAAGCAGTAGTCCATGAACGAGCCGGTCAGCAACTGGCCCGAGCCCGCCTCGTAGACCGTGCGCTCGAGCAGCGCCTGACCCAGCCCCTGCGCGACTCCGCCGTGGACCTGACCCTCGACCAGGAGCGGGTTGATGACGCGGCCGAAATCGTCGCAGACCGTGTAGCGGTCCACCCTAACCACGCCGGTCTCCGGGTCGATCTCGACCTCGACCACGTGGCAGCCGTTCGGGAAGGTGAACGCCTCACGCTGGTACTGGGCGCGGGTGTCGAGCAGCGAGCGCCCGTCCGCACGGTGCTCGGCCGCCAGCGCGAGCAGGGGAACGCTCCGGTCGGTGCCGACCACGCGATAGAGGCCGTCCTCGAACTCGATATCGGCGGCCGCGGCCTCGAGATGGT
>CAZXYL010000055.1:0-8474 GCA_964644915.1 uncultured Geminicoccaceae bacterium | reverse complement strand
GCGTGGCCGATCTGCCGGTCAGCGTGCTCGGGGTGGGCGACCTCGCCAAGCTCTGGAACGGGCTGGACATCTCGGCGCGGCGCCATGGCTGTATCGCTGGGGCTGCCCGGGTCGGGACCTGCGAGGGGTGGTTCGTCGGCGACCATTCCATCACGGGCGGCCAGACGGCGAGCACCCCGATCCTCCATGTCGAGGTGAACGTCGAGCTGGCTGTCAGCCTGCTGCAGGCGTTCGGGCCGATCGGCCAGACGGCGGTGAAGGCGACCAGCATCACGCTCGCCGCGGCCGACTTCGGCAAGAGCACCATGGCGGTGAGCGCGCCTGCCTACGACGAGCAGAACGACCGACTGCTGCTGGCGGCCGAGTTCGACGAGGGGCCCCGGCAGCTGATCAGCTATAGCAAGGACGACGGCATCGTCTGGAGCCGGCCGATCAACAGCCAGGAGTCCCTGCCGGACCAGGCGAGGTTCGAGGGCGGCAAGATCTACACTTTCGCGAACGGCACGGCCTACATCCGCGATGCCGCCGACGGTGCGCTGATCTCGAGCCATGGCACCTTTGCGGCCGGAGTCGGCATCAGTGGCCGGATGCTCTTCGACGAGAGCGCCACGACCTTCTACATGACGGGAACCAGTGCCGTGCATCAGGTGATCGCGCACCGGGCGATCCCAGGCGCGACGCCGCTTGCCGACATCGTGACCGCGCTCTGCCTGCGCGCGGGTCTCACCGAGGCTGATCTGGATGTCTCCGAGCTCACCGACGGGACAAGGTCCTGCTCGGCGATCACCCGGCTGGGCGTGCGGCCGCGCTTCTTGAACTTGAGCCGGTGATCGCTCTCGACCGCATCGAACAGGTAGGCGGCCGCCAGCATCTCGAGCGCCCCGCGCGCGCTGACCTGGCGGGCAAGCGCATAGCCGCGCACCCCCCCGTCAATGCCGAGCGCGAGGCGTTCATCGAGACGCGGGCGCAGGAGGTCGACCTGCCGGTTAGGTTCACGGTCGTCTACCAGGACCTCGAGCGCGACGCGGACATTGGCACGCAGTACGCCAAGCGCGTGGCCGGGCCGCCCGGATTTCTCACAGCGGGTAGGCGCGGTAGTTGGGCGGGCGGAACGGATGGGCGCGGCGTGGCTGTGATGTGCCGGTTCGATGGCTGAGACGGATTTGAGCGTGCGGCGGCGGCCCGCGGGCGTGCGCAGGGCAGTATGCCAAGCGCTCAGGAGGCGGCAGCGTGGCGCAAATAGAGATGCTTGCGCGCCTGCGCGCCGGTTTTCAAGAGCTTGAGCCGGATGGCCTCTGCGGTCGCGACTCGGGCAGCGCCATGAGCACGGGCAGACTTCCCGACATCGCCCGGGCGTTTGAGTGCGAGCATCAGGCCGCGCAGGTAGCCGCCCGGCTCGCCGCGGAGCGTGCGGTCGCCTGGGGGCGGCTCCTCGCCGAGGAAGGCGGCAATGCCGCATGACGAGTGGCTGCCGTGGCTTGCGGCTCTCGGCATCAGCCCGCGCCAAGCGCAGAAGTACGTGCGCTGCGAGCAGTGGCGGAGGCGGGCATGAGCGCCGGGAACGGATCGGGCCTACGCCTAACCCCCTTAGCTCAAGCCCCTGGTGGATTCCAGGGTGAAGCGCAACGGGGCTAAGCGAAGCGGATCCGCACGTCTTTGCCAAGCTCCATGAGCAGCGCCTGGAGCGGGGTGAGAAAGCCCAGGCACTTGCGCGGCGTGAGGTTGTGGGTGAGCACGATCTCCTGCAGCTCGGCATCGGCCAGGGCGTCGAGGTCGAGGCCGCGCGGCAGGTGGCGCCGGAGCCGCCCGTTGGCGTTCTCGACCGCGCCCTTCTGCCAGGACGCGTAGGCGTCACAGAACCACGTGGCCATGGCGCACATGCTCCGGAGCAGGGCGTGCCGGGCGAAGGCGCCATCGTTGTCGAAGGTGATCGAGGCCCGGAGGCGCGGGTCGAGACGCCGGAAGATCGCCATCATCACGGCCACGGTCTCGGCCGCCGACTTGCCGGTCAGCCGCGCCGCCAGGACGAAGCGGGTCTTGCGCTCCTTCAGCACCAGCACCGGCCGGGTCCGCCTGCAGATCAGCAGGTCGCCTTCCCAATGGCCAGCTTCGCGGCGGTCGTCGACCGCAGGCGGGCGCTGGTGGATCGAGGCGCGATCGGCGATCCGGGTGCGCGGCCGGCGCGCGCGCCTGTGCCCCCGCCTGGCGCGGCCGCGGGGCAGGAGCCGCCACAGCTGCTCGGCCTTCTGCGCGGGGCGATGAATGAAGGCGTAGATGGTCTCCGGGCACAGGGCACGCAGCTTGCGCTCCTCGCCACGCCGCAGCCAGCCGGCGATCTGCTCCGGGGTCCAGGCCTCGAGCAGCCGCTGATGGACGAAGCGGCGCAAGCGCTGGTCGCACTCGAGGATCGCCGCCCGCTGCCGCCGGGCGAGGTACGAGCCCTCGGCATAGACCGGCTGATAGCCGCCCTTGGGCAGGGCATTGCGCCGGAGCTCGCGGCTGAGGGTCGAGGCGACCCGACCGAGCCGCCGGGCGATCTGGCTGAGAGACTGTCTTGCGGGTCAAGCGTATTGCCACGGGCGCTGATCTCTCATGATGGCGTTGAGGATGGTGAGGAGCTTTCGGATGCAAGCGGTGAGGGCGAGTTTGCCGGGTTTTCCGGCCGCGACGAGGCGCCCGTAGAGGGCGGCGATCTGCGGGTTGCGACGGATCGCGGTGAGGGCGGCCATGTCGAGGGCACGGCGGACGTCGGCCCGCCCGCCCTGGGTGAAGCGGCGGCCGCGGAAGGCACCGCTGTCACGGTTGAGCGGGGCGACCCCGACCAGAGCGGCGAGGCTGCGCCGGCCGACGGTGCCCAGTTCCGGCAGGTCGGCGATGAGCACGCGCGCCGTGGTCGGGCCGATGCCGGGCACGGATGTGAGCAGCTCTTCCGCCTGCCGCCAAGCCGGGGAGCTGCGGATGGCGTCGTCGAGATCGCGCTCGACGTCCTCGACCTCCGTGCGCAACCAGGCGATGTGCCGATCCAGCCGCGTGCGCAGGCGCGGGTCACGCACCCGGCTGCGGCGGTTGGTTTCGGCGACGATCATGTCGACGAGCTGGCGGCGCCGGGCCACGAGCTCGGCCAGGGCCAGCATCTGCGCGTCGGCAATCGGCCGGGGCTCGGGACGCACCGGCTCGGCGAAGAGGGCGATCACCTCGGCGTCGAGGCGGTCGCTCTTGGCGAGCCGGCCGATCGCCTTGGCGTACGCACGGACCTGGCGCGGGTTCACGACCGCCACCGGCAGCCGTGCCGCCGCCAGAGCCGCGGCGACCGTGATCTCGTAGCCGCCGGTCGCCTCGAGCACGATCAGCCTCGGAGCGAGGGTCAGCAGATCGGCGCACCGCGCGTCGAGGCCGGCCTCGTCACGGGGTAGCCCCATGCGTTGCCCGCCAGGCCGGACGTGCACGTCCAGTCGATCCTTCGACACGTCGATGCCGACGTGCACGGGGTGAGCTTCATCCATGACCCGTCCTTGTGGATGCGGGCTCGCCTTGCGGCCCGGGAGACTGTTCGGGCTGGTGGACGCAACGGCGACCGGGGACCCGTTCTCAGGCACGGGCTCGACACCCAAGCTCAGCCGGGGGCTCCCGGTCGCCACCAGCTTCGTCCCGTCGGACGATGCTGGCAACGGCAAGATACAAGCTCAGCTCCTCTCGATATGCCGGCGCAGCAGGGCGACATTGCGGCGGCTGGCCTTGAAGAACAGGTCGAAGACGTTTCCCGCGACCGGCACCGAACCAAACACAGTGTCGAGCCCGACATTGGCGATCATGCGCAGCAGCAGGCCCTTGGGCACGCCGAGCTGGCGGGCGCGCCAGATCAGGTAGAGGGCGGGCAGTGCGGCGAGCGAGTCGCCGATGCCCGGCACCAGCCCCAGGATCGCGTCGATGCCGAAGCGCAGCCGCGTGCCGGGGATCCGGTAGCGGGTATCGAGGAGGGCCGCCAGTTTCGCGAGCTCGGCCAGTTGTGCCTGCGGATCCTGGGTGCCGCCGCGCTCCCGGCTTGACGACATGGCCCTGTACGCGCGCGTTGATCGACCCGTCATACACGTTTTCCTGTTCGCAGCCCGGCGGAGTTGGCCAGACCCTCGAGCTGCAGCCGTGTCGGGAGGACCACCAGAAGAAGACACCAGCCAGTGGGCGGACTGCTGACGGGATGCGGATCAGGCCTATCCGAGGGCAGAGCAGCGCGTCTCGGGCGCCGACGATCAACCGTCCAAGCAGCCTCTGGTTCCGTCGCTCCGAGGCCGGACGACCGCCCCTTCGCAAGACCGGCAGCCTAGCCTGGTGCCGCACCCCACAGGACTTCATGCAGGTGCAGGCGGACGCCCGCTCATCGATGGAGCACCTCGTCGCGGAGGCGGGCAA
Source organism: uncultured Geminicoccaceae bacterium (assembly GCA_964644915.1). Lineage (GTDB taxonomy): Bacteria > Pseudomonadota > Alphaproteobacteria > Geminicoccales > Geminicoccaceae > CAZXYL01. Next base: position 4,067 of record CAZXYL010000055.1, on the reverse strand, counting down.
GCTCCGCGACCTCACCACATGGATGATGGCGCTGGGCTTCGAGCCGCTACAGACCGCCGCCCGCCGGAACATGCGGGAGCCCATCGAGCGCACCCGCGGCTGAGCAATGCGCTCGGCACCACGATGGACCGGAGCGTTAGCGTCCGGGAGGGGCTGCGCCGGTAGCAAGGGCCGAGGGCGACGCACCGTCTTCCATGATGGAGACGGTAAAGAGCAGTGGGCGGGCGCTCGCCGGGCGGCCGGCCTTCAGATGTAATGAGATGGGCTCGCCTCGCGATGGCGGCAGGTCTTGCAGGGGGAACGCAGGATGCCTGCACACGAGCCACTCCGCCTCCATGTTCCCGAGCCCGAGGTGCGCCCGGGCGACGAGCCGGATTTTTCCAAGGTCTCCATTGCCAAGGCCGGGTCGGTTCCGCGCCCGCCCGGTCGATGTCGACCCGCGCGACATCCGCGCTCTGGCCTATTCGATCATCCGCGTGCTGAACCGGCAGGGCGAGGCCGTGGGGCCCTGGGCCGGGACCCTGACCGACGCGGAATTGCGGGAGGGTCTGCGTCACATGATGACGCTGCGCCTTCGATGCCCGCATGCAGACGGCGCAGCGGCAGGGCAAGACCTCGTTCTACATCCAGCACATGGGCGAGGACGCGGTAGGCTGCGCCTTCCGCCGCGCGCTCGAGCCCGGCGGCGGGGGGCCCCCTCTCCCGTGGACTACCTGGACAAGCCTTCCGCGACACGTACACCCCCAGGGGGTCATGTTCTTCGTGTCGCCAAGGGGTCACTTCCCGGTGTCGCTTGACAGCCCGATCACGACCAGCAGGCCAATCAGGAAGATAATGCCGACCGCGCTAGCGAAGAACTTCAGAATGCCTTCCATCGTGCCGCCTCCATCCACTTCGGGTGGAGCAAGAACCGGGCCCCTCGAAGGGAATCGCCGCCTCTGGCAGCTCACGGATGGACGGGGTCCAACCCTTCCTAACGAGGGGCCCGGAGCAGCTTCCGAAGCGCTCAGTCCTTCTTCAGGCTGTCGCGCACGCCCTTGGCGCCTTCCTTCGCATGGTGCGCGGCGTCCTTCGCCTCGCCCTTGGCCCGATCGGTCTTGCCTTCGGCCTCGGTCCGCCTGTCGCCGGTCACCTTGCCGGCTGCTTCCTTCAGCGACCCCTTGGCCTTGTCTTTCTCGCCAGCCATGGCGTACCTCTCCTAGCTTGCAAATGAAGTACAACGGCGGGCGCGCGGGCCCGTTCCGCTGCGCGCTGAGACGAGCGCCTCGCCGGCTTTCTCATCGGCGCCCTCGTCCATCACGGGGGCCGGCGCCAGCCTGGGTGCTGCACGCGCGGCACGACTGGTCGGCGGTGCACCTCGAGGACCCGCGGACGTTGCCCGGCGTTTGCTCGGCGCATCCGCTGCCCTCCTCGAGCGATCGAGCTTGCCGGTCGCCTACCGCTGGCGATACGCGCTCGCCTTGGAGATGGTCGGCAAGCCCTGCCTGTTCGATCGCGCGCTTTCGATTGGTGCATGCGGCGACTGGTGCCTGGGCGGCCGGGTCGAGGCCGCGTCCCTGTCAGGCCGTGCCCATCGCCGGGCGCCTTCTCCGGGCCGATGGCTAGTCGGGCAGGGTGACGCGCCGGGACCGCTTGCGCAGTCGGCGTGATCCACCCCCTGCAGTCCGGTGATCCGCGATGCCGCGAGGGTCGTACCATCTGAAGAACCAACCGCGCCGGGACGCGTAATCGTGATCTCCCCGTAGCGATCGATCACTCGGCCGTTTCCGAATGCGTACGGCACAGCCGGCGCGTGAACCGCGGTCTGAACTGGAGGAATGCCCCGGTCTACGTCCCCTCACTTAAGACCTACCGGATCGAGGGCAGGCGGCGCTTTCGGATCGTGCCCGGCTGGTGAGCGACCACCATCTGACGTGTGCCGAGCACGGAACCGAGTCGGCATTGCCTTCAGATTGATCTCGACCGGCAGGGTCTTTGAGCGCATCCTTCGGGTTTGAAGTGCGCGATTCCAGCGCACACCGGAAGGAGGCCTAGCGATGCGCATCAATCACTGTGCGATTGCCTGCGCGCTGACCCTCGGCTTGACATCGGGTGGTCTTGTAGGAGATCGAGCCGTGGCGGCGGGCGTCGAAGCACAGCCATTCGGCGAGACGGACGGGAAGAACGTCTCGTTGTTCACGCTGACCAACGCCAACGGTCTGATCGCGAAGATCACCAATTACGGCGGCATCGTCACCGAACTCCGCACGCCGGATCGCAACGGCAAGCTCGCCGACATCGTGCTCGGTTTCGAGAACCTCGACGGTTACCTCAAAGAGCATCCCTATTTCGGCGCCATGGTCGGCCGGGTCGGCAACCGCATCGCGAAGGCCGAGTTCGAGCTCGACGGCCAGACCTACAAGCTTGCCGCCAACAACGGCCCGAACCATCTGCACGGCGGCATCAAGGGCTTCGACAAGGTGGTGTGGGACGCCGAGCCGATGGAGACCGACGACGGCCCAGCGCTGAGGCTGCACTATCTCTCGCCCGACGGCGAGGAGGGTTATCCGGGCAGTCTCGACGCGACGGTGGTCTACACGCTGACCAACGACGACGAACTGCGCCTCGACATATCGGCGACCACCGACAAGGCGACACCGGTCAACATCGTGCACCATACCTACTGGAACCTGAGCGGCGCGCCCGGCAAGACCATCCTCGATCAGGAGCTGCAGCTGTTCGCGAGCCGGTATACGCCGGGCGGGCCGGACCTGGTGCCGACCGGCGAGATCGTCGAGGTGGCCGGCACGCCGTTCGACTTCACCGCGGCCAAGCCGATCGGCCGGGACCTGGAAAAGGCCGGCGGCGATCCGGTCGGCTACGACAACAACTTCGTGGTCGACGGCGACCCGGGCGAGCTGCGGCCGGTCGCGCGGGTCGAGGATCCCGGCTCGGGCCGGGTGATGGAGATCTCCTCCAACCAGCCGGGCGTGCAATTCTACACCGGCAACTTCATGGACGGCTCGACCAGCGGCAAGGGCGCGGCGCACGACCAGTACACCGGCTTCTGCCTGGAGACGCAGGTGTTCCCCGACTCGATCAACAAGGAGGAGTGGCGCGACGCCGCGATCCTGCGTCCGGGCGAGACCTACGAGCACGTCATGATCCACAAGTTCAGCGTCGAGTAGGTTCAAGTCGCGAGATCTGTGCGGCGGCGCTCGCCTGGCCCGCCCGCAAAACTGTCGCCGCCTTCGGCCTTGCCCCGTGCCGGCCCGATCGGTATCTGGGGCCGGAGGCAAGGCGGAATGCCTCGAGATCAAGGTCACCGGCGCCCGTGAGATCGAGAAGATCCTGAAGGAGCTCGGGCCGACCGTCGCCAATCGGATCGCTCGGTCCGCCTTGAACCGGAGCGCGACGCCGATCGTGCGGCGGGCCAAGGAGCTGGTGCCGGTGGCCACGGGCGAGTTGAAGCGTGCGACCACACGGCGCCAGAGGCGCGGCTCAGACAAGCAAGAAAGACTAATCGGGATCAAAAGGCCGACAAGCCGGGGGGCGCATTTCGCGGAGTTTGGATTGAAACGTTTGTCGATGAGCAGGTAAAAGCTGTGCTCGCCCAGCTGCCCTTGGCATCGGCCGGCACGTGAGCGGCATCGCCGATCCCTTCAACGGCCATATCGACGAGTCCGCATCGCGCACGTCCAGCACTCCGACGGCTGGTCTGGGGACATCAGCCGACAGGTGCCCCGTCTACCGGAGGATCCATAGCGCGATCGACATCACGACCGCGTACGAGCTGGGCGCCGACTGATGGTCCCGGGCGTCAGGTCATCGAGGCCGCGAAGATACTCGCGATCGAGCGGTCTAGAGCGCCGTTGAACTCTTCGGCGGACTGCTGAGCGACAAGCCCCTCGACGAGCGCCCGCGAGAAGCTGGCGACCATCCCGTGGTTGCGCGCCAAACGGGCGTTCGCCTCGTCCCGTGAGTAGCCACCGGAGAGCGCGACGACCTTCAGGACGTTGAGGTGCTCGATGCAGGGACGGTAGAAGTCGTCCTCCTCAGGGAGCGTGAGCTTGAGCATCACGAGCTGG
>CAZXYL010000054.1:0-3606 GCA_964644915.1 uncultured Geminicoccaceae bacterium | reverse complement strand
ATGCAGCAGGGCAGGCACGTGCGCATCGAGGCGATTGCCTCGCGCGATCGCGCGCGCGCCCAGGCCACAGCGGCCGAGCTCGGCATCCCCAAGGCCTACGGCTCTTATGCGGAGCTGTTCGCCGATCCCGAGATCGAGGCGGTCTACAACCCGCTGCCGAACCACCTGCACGTGCCGATCTCGATCGAGGCGGCGGCGGCCGGCAAGCACGTGCTGTGCGAGAAGCCGGTGGCGCTCACCGCCGAGGAGGCGGAGAAGCTGATCCGGGCGCGCGACCATGCGGGCACGCTGGTGGTCGAGGCGTTCATGGTCCGCCATCACCCGCAGTGGCGGCGCGCACGCGATCTGGTGCGCGAGGGACGGATCGGCGATCTGCGCGTGGTCCAGGGGACCTTCAGCTACACCAACCTCGATCCCGCGAACGTGCGCAACATCGCCGAGATCGGTGGCGGCGCGCTGTACGACATCGGCTGCTACCCGATCGTGACCTCGCGCTTCCTCTTCGGCACCGAGCCCAGGCGGGTCGTGGGGCTGATCGAGCGCGACCCGGACTTCAAGACCGATCGCCTCACCAGCGCGCTGCTCGAGTACGAGGCCGGCCACGCGCTGTTCGCGTGCTCGACCCAGCTCGTGCCCTATCAGCGCATGCATGCCTTCGGCACCAGGGGGCGGATCGAGGTCCAGATCCCGTTCAACGCCCCGCCCGACCGGCCGTGCCGCATCTTCGTCGACGACGGCAAGGAGCTGGGCGATGCGTCGGCCAGGGAGGAGGTGTTCGAGATCTGCAACCAGTACACGCTCCAGGGCGACGAGTTCGCCCGGCTCGTGCGCACGGGCGAGCCGCCGGAGTTCCCGCTCGAGGACGCGGTCCGCAACATGCGGGTGATCGATGCGATCTTCCGCTCGGCCAGGAACGGGCAGTGGGAGACGCTGTAGCTTCATCCAGGAGCGCGGGGCCGGGCGTCCACTTCCTGACCTTCGGCACCGAGGACTTCGAGCGTGCCGCGCGAACCATCCTGGTGTCGGCGGAACGCCTGAGGTTCTTCGCCTCGCAGCGCGCGGTCAGGTTCGCGGACATCGCCGCGCACGACTTCGTCAGGCGGCGCCCCTGGATCCGCCCGGGCGTGCGCGGCTGCGGGTTCTGGGCCTGGAAGCCTCTCATCATCAAGGAGACGCTCCTGCGCGTGCCGCAGGGCGACGTGGTGCTCTATTGCGATGCCGGGCGCGGTTCGGGCCGCCGGTTCGTCCTGGCGCCGAAGCAGATCGTGCGCCACGCCTTGCGCGCGGGCGGGATGTGCCCGGGCGTCCTGGTGCCGCAGTTCGGCCCGAACCGGTATTGGACCCATGGCGCCTGTTTCGACGCGCTCGGCTGCTCAAAGACCTCGGACCCCGGCGCCTTCGAGGCGCCGCAGATCCAGGCGACCTTCTCGGCCTGGCAGCACCGGCCCGCGACCTTGGAGTTCGTCGAGCGATGGCTGGAGCTCTGCGGTGAGCTCGCCGTGGTGGGCGACAGCGACGACGCGCAGAACGCGGACTTCGTCGAGCACCGGCACGACCAGTCCGTGTGCACCCTTTTGGCACAGCAGCACGCTCTCCAGCCGATCCACCTCACCCATCCGGCGATCGTGCACGTGGTCTACCGGGGCAGACAGCTGAAGGGAGCGCCCAAGGACATCAACTTCGTCGAGCTGGCCCTGAGGGAGCCGACCGGCCTCGCGGCGCTCGCGTATCGGGGCTGGAAGAGCACGTCCCTGCTGTTGGTCAGAAGCCTGCGCGGCACCCGCATCGCGCCCTCACCGTGAGCCGTCGAGACGCCCTGGCGCTCGTGATCCGGGCCGATCGCGTTTGCCAGCGCCCTGCGCCGGCGCTAGGTTTTGCAGTGCCGCGACGGCCCTCGGGTGCAACCAGCGAAGTGCCGATGATGAGCGAGCAGGACCAGGACTACGGCTTCGAGACCCTGGCGATCCATGCCGGGGCCTCGCCCGATCCGACCACCGGCGCCCGGGCGACGCCGATCTACCAGACCACGTCGTTCGTGTTCGACGACGTCGACCACGCCGCGTCGCTCTTCAACCTGCAGCGCTTCGGCAACATCTACTCGCGCATCACCAACCCGACCGTCTCGGTGCTCGAGGAGCGGATCGCCGCCCTCGAGGGCGGGACGGCCGCCTGTGCCGTGGCGAGCGGGCATGCCGCGCAGTTCATCTGCTTTCTCAACCTCATGGAACCGGGCGACGAGATCATCTCCTCGACCAGGCTCTACGGCGGCTCGATCACGCAGTTCTCGGAGACCTTCCCCAAGTTCGGCTGGCACGTCCGCTTCGTCGATCCGCGCGAGCCGGCGAACTTCAGAAAGGCCCTGCGCAAGCGGACCAAGGCGATCTTCCTCGAGAGCGCGTCGAACCCCGACGGCGTGGTCCCGGATCTCGAGGCGATCGCCGGCATCGCGCACCAGGCCGGCATTCCGCTGGTGGTCGACAACACCCTGCCGACGCCGTACCTCTGCCGGCCGATCGAGTTCGGCGCCGACATCATCGTGCACTCGATGACCAAGTACATCGGCGGGCACGGCAACTCGATGGGCGGCATCGTCGTGGACGGCGGCCGCTTCGACTGGTTTCAGAACGACAAGTTCCCGGCGCTGACCCAGCCGACCAAGGCCTATCACGGCATCCGCTTCGCCGAGACCTTCGGCGATTTCGGCTTCGCCATGCGCTGCAAGACCGTGGGCCTGCGCGATACGGGCCCGTGCCTCTCACCGTTCAACGCCTTCATGCTGATCACCGGCTGCGAGACGCTGGCGTTGCGCATGCAGCGCCACGTCGAGAATGCGGTGGCGGTGGCCCGTTTCCTGGAAGAGCACTCCCTGGTCGACTGGGTCTCCTACCCCGGGCTCGAATCCAGCCCGTTCCACGCCCTGGCCCGGCGCTACATGCCCAAAGGCACGGGCGCCGTCTTCACCTTCGGCGTCAAGGGCGGCTACGAGATGGGGATCAAGGTGGTCGAGGGCTGCGAGCTGCTCTCGCACCTCGCCAACATCGGCGACACGCGCTCCTTGATCATCCACCCGGCCTCGACGACGCACCGCCAGCTCGACGAGGAGCAGCTGCGCGCGGCCGGTGCCGGCCCCGAGGTGATCCGGCTCTCGATCGGGCTCGAGACCGCGGCCGACATCATCGCCGATCTCGACCAGGCCCTGCGGGCCGCCGCGCGCGCGACCGGCCGGAGCGCAGCGTAGCGCCGCCGGGGGATCGAGCCCGCGGGGCGCCGGACGGCTCAGCCGGGCGCCTCGCCGCCCTGCGGGCCCCAGAAGACGACCCAGGTCGCGAAGTCGCTGGAGAAGTCCTCGAAGCGGTGCACCCAGCCGGCGGGCGCGAAGATGGCATCGCCCGGGCCGAAGGGGCGCCGCTCGAGCGCGCTCTCGTCGCGGCCGAGCGCGAACGTGCCCCGACCCGAAGCGACGATGTAGATCTCGTCCTGATCGTGCGGGGTCTGCTCGTCCCGCACCTTCGGCGCATACCAGCGCAGCGACATGCTGCCGTGGCGCATGAGGAGCGCCGAGCGGGCGCCTTGCGGGATCGGTGCCGCCTTCGCGTCTGCGAGGGT
>CAZXYL010000053.1:0-3255 GCA_964644915.1 uncultured Geminicoccaceae bacterium | reverse complement strand
GAGCGCGCGGTCGAGCTCGGCGGCGCCTTCAGCGGCGAGGAGACGCCCGAGGACATCAACCCGCTGACCCGGCACGCGGTCGCCGGCCTCGCCGGCACCGGACTGATCGGCGTGGCCAAGGACACGCTCGAGAAGACCGGCGTGGTGGCGGGGCTCGCCGCGGGCTTCATCATGATCGAGCTCGACACCGAGACCGGCCGCTTCAAGATCCTGGACTACCTGGGCGTCGCCGACTGCGGCACCGTCATCCACCCGCAGAGCCTCGCCACCCAGATCCACGGCGGCGCCGTCATGGGTTTCGGGCTCGCCTGCTACGAGCGCCACGTCTACGACCCGAAGCTCGGGCTGCCGGCCAACGTCCTGCTCTACGAGTGCAAGCCGCCGTCGTATCTGGACGTCCCGGCGGAGATGCACTGGGCCGCGGTCGACAAGCCGGACCCGCAGAGCCCGATCGGCTCCAAGGGGGTGGGCGAGCCGGTGCAGGGCTGCGCCGCGGCGGCGCTGGTCTGCGCCATCTCGGACGCGCTGGGCGGGCACGTCTTCAACCGCACCCCGATCGTGCCCGACATGATCATCAACGCGCTGGCCGAGCAGCCGCAGTCGTACCGGCCGCTCCAGGTCAACACGCAGTAGGGGGAGCTCGCGATGATCGTCAAGGACATGATGCCGAGCTTCGAGCTGTACCAGCCGGTCAGCCTGGAGGATGCGCTCGAGCTCGCGGGCCGGTTCGGCACCGAGGGCTGGATCATGGCGGGCGGCAACGACAGCCTGTCGTGGTTCAAGGATCGGGTGAAGCGGCCGGGTGCGGTGATCGACCTCAGCGGCATCGCCGAGCTCAAGGGCGTGCGCGAGAGCGCGGACGGGGTCGAGATCGGCGCGCTCACCACGCTCACCGAGATCGAGCGGCATCCGGTGATCCGCGAGCGCTACCGCCTGCTCGCCGACGCCGCGCGCCGGGTCGCGAGCCCGCAGATCCGCCACAACGGCACCATCGGCGGCAACGTTTCGCAGGACGCGCGCTGCTGGTACTACCGCTACGGGCTGCCGTGCTATCGCGCCGGCGGCAACACCTGCTACGCGGACACGCCCGAGGCCATGAACCGCGAGCATGCGCTGTTCGGCGCCGACCGCTGCGTCGCGGTGACGCCGTCGGATACCGCACCCGCGCTCGTGGTGCTCGAGGCCGAGATGGTCCTGCGCCACGCCGGCGGCGAGCGGGTGGTCGAGGCCGAGGACTTCTTCATCGGGCCCTCGGTCGACATCACGCGCATGACCGTGCGCGAGCCGGGCGAGATCCTGACCGCGATCCGCATCCCGGGCACCTGGGCGGGGGCGAGGTTCTACTTCGAGAAGGTCGCGGATCGGGAGGCCTGGGACTTCCCGCTGGTCAACGTCGCCTCCGCGGTCGTGGTCGGCGAGGACGGGACGGTCGAGCGGGCCCGGGTCGCCTGCGGCGGTGTCGAGTGCACACCACGACTCCTGCCGGTGGTGAGCGACGTCGTCGCCGGCAAGGCGGTCGACGAGGAGCTGGCGCAGCTCGCCGGCCAGTCGGTCACCCGCGGGGCGCGGCCGCTCAACTACAATCACTTCAAGGTGCCGCTGATGCAGAACCTGGTGCGCCGCGCGGTGCGCGACGCCGCCTGAGCGCCGCATGGAGCTGCTGCGCACCAGTCGGAACCCGTGGGGCCAGGAGGTGCTCCTGGGCGCCTCCTGGGAGCTCCTCTGGGTGTTCGTCGCTGCCGGGGCGCTGATCATCGTCGCCCACGCGCTGTTCAAGGCGCTCTGGGAGCCGAGGGTGCGGCGTCGACTTCGGGAGCAGCCGCGCTGATCGTCCGGGAACAGGACCTGCGCTCGTCCGAACGCATCGTTCGCCATCGACTGCCGGACCGGATCTTCCACTGGGTCATGGCCGCCTCGGTGCTCGTGCTGCTCGGGACCGGCTTCCTGCCGATCCTGGGCGTCCGGTTCGCGTGGGTGACGATCCACTGGATCGCGGGGCTCGTGCTCACGGCCGCGGTAATCTTCCACGTCGTCCGCGCCCTGATCTGGCTCGAGCCCTCGTCGATGCTGATCCGAGGCTACGACCTGCGCGATGCCTGGCGGGCGATCGGCCGCGGCCTCGGGCGGCCAAGCCCCGCGCCCGGCCGTCCGGGCAAGTACGTGCTGCTGCAGAAGCTGTACCACCACGTCATCGCGGTGATCCTCCTGATTCTGATCGGCACGGGCCTCGTGATGATGGTCAAGGTCGACACGCCGTTCTGGACCCGCGATCCCTATTGGTTGAGCGATGCGACCTGGGGCATGGTCTACGTGCTGCACGGCGTCACCGCCATGGCGACGATCACGCTGCTGATGGTCCACGTCTACTTTGCGCTGCGACCGGAGAAGCTCTGGCTCACGCGCTCGATGATCGTCGGCTGGATCACCGGCGCCGACTACGCGGCGCAGCACGACCCGGCGCGCTGGTCACCGGCCGGCCGCTCGGGCGAGGGCGGCGCGAGCGAAAGCCGAGGCGTCGCCGATTGAGCCTTCCATTTCTGGACTCGAGGAGCGTCCGATCATCATGACCGCATCCGCACGCCAGGAGTTCGCGACCGTGGCCGCGCGCATCGACGCGGTCGAGGAGGCGTACGAGTACTGCCTGGCCTACGCCGCGCAGGGCCGGCGCGGCGACGAGGGCGGCGCCTCGGCGGAGGTGCGGCGTTTCCTCGAGCGCGCGCTGGCGGCGCTCGACGGCCTCACGGACGCGGCCGCCTCCGGGTTCGAGGGCGCGAGCGATCGGGGCGACGCCGGGCGGGCGTTCCTGGGCGTGGTCCGCCAGGACGTCGACAAAGCGCGTGCGGCGATCCGCCTGGTCCTGGCTCAACAAGCGATCAGCTCGCAGCTGGTCGACAACCTCAACGCCTCGATCCACCTGCGGGCCCTGCTCACCGACCTGTTTCTGATCGACGAGAGCCTGAAAGCCGTCGCCTGAGATGCAGCAAGGATCGGGGGCGAAACCGACCGTCGGCTTCATCGGCCTCGGCCCCTTGGGCGCGCCGATGGCCAAGCGCGTGCTGCGCGCCGGATTCCGCCTGCAGATCTATGATTTCGAGGCTGACGCCGTCCGCTACTTCCACATGGAGACCGGCGGCGAGATCGCCGCCACCCCGCGCATGATGGCGGAGACCTGCGACATCGTGCTGGTCATGCTGGCGCGGCCGGCCGAGGTCCGCGCGATGGCGACGGGCCGCGAGGGCGTGGTGCACGGCTTCG
>CAZXYL010000052.1:0-6379 GCA_964644915.1 uncultured Geminicoccaceae bacterium | reverse complement strand
CGTCCGTCCGCTCGTTGCAAGCCCTACTTGCCGGATACCGCCTGTTCGAGGGCCTCGCGGATGAAGCGCTGGTAGGGGATGCCACGGGCCCTGGCGCGCGCCTTGACCGCCTCGAGCAGCGCTTCCGGTAGACGCATGTTCACGCGCGCAGCCTTCCTCTCGAACTCGAGCCGGACCGGCTGAACTGCGAGAGATCGTACTCGGTAAGGTCCGCCTCTTCTACGAAGCGCTCCGCTTCCTCGTCGCTCTCAAAGGTCGGGATTTTCTTTTTCATAGTGCTCCACCTCCCTTCTGTGCATGTAACGGGCACTGATCGGCCGGATGAAACGCTGTCCGCTCCGCTCGCGTATTGTGAAGACGAGGAACACGTAACGACCTCTGTCGCTCGTCCCTATGGCCCTGAGGCGCTCCTCGGCAAGCGAGTGCTCCACATCGAGGCGGATGGTATGGGGCCGCGCGAAAAGCCCCTCGATCTCCGCCACGGAGACGCCGTGCCTCCGGCATTTCTCCAGGTTTCCCTCATCCCAATCGAATCCTGCGATGGGCGCCAGCGTGAGATAGGGCTGCATCTTCGTACATACAAGTGGTGGGGACCGCCGCGGGTTGAGCTGCTGCGAAGCAGCCTTCCGAGATCTATGGGCTGGCGTTCGAGCTATGCCTGGGCGCCCGCTGCCGCTTTCCGCCGCGGGCGCTTGGGCACGATCTGCTGGGTCGCCCAAAAGCGCAGCGCCAGGCGCTCGCGCGCGTGCCGCCCGGCTTCCAGATCCCAGCAGTTGACGATCGCGAGGCGAAAGCCGCCGGGCGGCATCGAGTGCGCCTTGGGCGGCCGGTCCTCGTGGAAGGTGATCTGGATGCTGGTCACCGCCGGTTCGCGGCGCAGCTCGTGCACGAGTTCGGGCTGCGGGTGCCAGTACTGCTGGCCGTGCGGGCCGAAGAGGACGACGCTGTAGCCGTCGCGCCGCTCGCGGTCGTCGAACTCCCAGACGCCCTCGCGGTAGAGCCGCACCAGCGCGTCGATCCAGCCCGGCCCGTAGAGGTCCGGCCACTGGTCGGAAAAGCGCAGATGCGCCTCGATGATCCGGGCGCCTATGGTCTCGAAGTTGACCATGCCGGTGTAGCCCTGGAGGTTGCGGCGCAGCCATTCGGCGCAGTAATCCTCGACCTCGGGCCGGGCGGCCGCGAGCACCGTCCAGTAGTCGAAGATGCCCTCGTCGAGCGACTTGCCGAGCACGTGGCGCCACCATTTGGGCTCGCCGCCGACCACCGCGACGTCGCTCGAGACGTGCTCGCCCTTCAAGAGCGGCATCCAGAAGTGCCCGGGCTTCTGGTTGAGACGATAGTCCTGCGCGCTCTTGAAGATGCGGCTGCCGGCGCCCATGCCGCGCATGTTGTAGACGGGCTTGGAGAACACCGGGAAGGCGGCCGGCTCCATGCCGTGCAGCCCGCAGGCCATGCCCTGGCTCTCGGCGACCGAGAGCTTGTTGTAGAGCCAGCGGTATCGCGGGTAGAGCACGTAGGCGTCGCCGTCCTCGGTCGGGATGAAGACGTCCTCGGGGCAGGCCACGCCCTCGAAATACTGCATCCGCCAGGGGTCGCGCTCGACGATCGGCATGCTGGTCCTTCCTGCTGTCGCGGTCCGCGCCGGCAGCCCGGGGAGCAGGGCCCGGCGGCTTTAGAGCTGGCTGGGCAGCACGCGATCGGGCGGCCGGTGACCGTCGACGAAGGTCTTGATGTTGATCACGACCTTCTCGCCCATGTCGATCCGGCCCTCGATGGTGGCGGAGCCCATGTGCGGCAGCAGGACCACGTTGTCCAGCTCGCGCAGCTTGGGATTGATCGCGGGCTCGTGCTCGAACACGTCCAGCCCGGCGCCCGCGAGCTCCTTGTTGCGCAGCATGCGGGTCAGCGCCGCCTCGTCGATGACCTCGCCGCGCGAGGTGTTGACGATGATCGCCTGGGGGCGCAGCAGCTTCAGCCGCCGCGCCGAGAGCAAATGGAACGTGGCCGGCGTGTGCGGGCAGTTGACGCTGATGATGTCCATGCGGGCGAGCATCTGATCGAGGCTCTCCCAGTAGGTGGCCTCGAGCTCGGTCTCGAGCGCCTCCGGCACGCGCCGGCGGTTGTGGTAGTGGATCGCGAGGCCGAAGCCGCGGGCGCGGCGCGCGACCGCGGTGCCGATCCGGCCCATGCCGAGGATGCCCAGGCGCTTGCCCGTGATCCGGTGGCCGAGCATGGAGGTCGGGCTCCAGCCGCTCCATTCGCCCGAGCGCGCGAGCCGCTCCCCTTCCACGAGCCGCCGCGAGACCGCGAGGATCAGCGCCATCGTCATGTCGGCGGTATCCTCAGTGAGCACGCCCGGCGTGTTGGTCACGGTGATGCCGCGGGCGTAGGCCGCCTCGACGTCGATGTGGTCGACGCCGGTGCCGTAGTTCGCGATCAGGCGGAGGTTGGGATTGGCGTGCGCCAGCACGCTGCTGTCGATCCGGTCGGTCACCGTCGGCACCAGGATCTCGGCGGTCTTGGCGGCCTCGATCAGCTCGGCCTTGCTCATCGGGCGGTCGGTCTCGTTGAGGCGGGTGTCGAACAGCTCCATCATGCGGGTCTCGATCACTTCCGGCAGCTTGCGCGTGACCATGACCAGAGGTTTTCTCCGCACCATCGAGCCGTCTCCGCACCTCGGGCGCTCCGCCGAGCCCGCACACCATGCCACGCCCATGCGTAGCAGAACTGCGCGCCCAGCGCGACCGCCGATCCCGGCGCCGATCCCGCTTGCGCCGGGCGGTCCACCCGCGTAACCCATGGCCGCTCGGGACGAATGCGCAAGGGATGAAGATGCGAGCGATGGAAAGCCCCGGAGGCTGCTGCACCCTGGGTTCGAGAGCGGTTCTGGCGCTGCTGTTGGTGATCGTGCTGGGCGGGCAGGGTGCGTTCGGCCAGGCGGGCCGCAGCACCGGCCTGCCGGTGCCCCGGTTCGTGTCGCTGGCCGCGGACCGGGTCAACGTTCGCTTCGGGCCGGGGCAGCAGTATCCGATCAACTGGATCTATGCGCGCAAGGACCTGCCGGTGACCATCGTCGAGGAGTTCGATACCTGGCGCAAGATTCGCGACCAGGAGGGTGAGGAGGGCTGGGTTCATTCCAGCCTGCTCTCGAGCCGGCGCACGATCATGGTGCAGGGCGAGATGCGTGACCTCAAGCGCACCCCCGATGCGAACGCCCGGGTCGTATTGCGCGCGGAGCCCGGCGTGATCGGGCGGCTGTTCGATTGCGAGGAGAACTGGTGTCGGGTGGAGATCGCCGGTCAGCGGGGCTGGCTGGAGCGCTCCGAGTTCTGGGGCACCTTGCCGGGCGAGACCGTGAGGTGAGCCTTGGCGCGCGCTCCTCAGGCGTCCGTCTTGCGCAGACGCACGATCACCTCGACGCGGTCGATCGCGGTGCCCGCGGGCGGCCGCGGCAGGCGGCCGATCTCGATTTCGGTCTCGGGGATGTCGGTCAGCTGACCGGTGCGCTCGTCGAAGAAATGGTGGTGGTGCGAAGTGTTGGTGTCGAAGTAGCTCTGGCCCATGTCGACCGCGACCTCCCGCACCAGCCCGATGGTCGTGAACTGGTGCAGCGCATTGTAGATGGTCGCGAGCGAGACCGGGATGCCGGCGCTACGGGCCTCGTAGAACAGCTCCTCGGCGGTGATGTGCCGCGGCCCGTTCTCCAGCAGGAGCTTGGCCAGCGCCAGACGCTGGCGCGTCGGCCGCAGGCCCGCGTCCTTCAGGCGCTCCAGCGCGTGCGAATAGGTTCTCGACGTCGTCACGACCCCTTCACCCTGTGAGGCCAGGCGGGCATGCCTGCGCTGAGCCCGCAATCAGTACCCATCTGGTCCGATATGCGGGCCTTGTCAACCCGCAAACCTCAATTGCCGGTCACGATGCGCTGGACCAGCTGCCGCACCGTCGGGATGAACCCGTTCGAGTAGAAGGGGTCCTGCTTGAACTTGAACACGTTGTGACCGGCGAACATCAGCTGGTGCTCGATGTCGCCGCCGTGCGCGATATCCTGCAGGGTCTTCTGGATGCAGAAGGAGCGCGGGTCCGGCGGCCGGCCGGTGGTGTGCGCCTCGTTGCAGGCCCAGTTGCTGAACTTGCACTGGGACAGGCAGCCCATGCAGTTGATCTGGTCGCGGCGGATCTCGACGGCCTTCTCGGGCGTGACGTAGATCAGCGTGTCGTCCGGCGTCTTCATGGGCTGGGTGTAACCCTCCGCCATCCACTCCGCGACCCGCTCCAGATCGTCGCTGCGCAGGTAGACGAAACGGCCGCGGGTGCCGAACGCCAGCGGCTCGACCAGGCCGCGCTCCGCATCGGGCTCGCTCGCGAAGGGGACCTGCCGGCGCGAGCGGTGGTCGAGATCGGCCAGGTACTCGTTGTAGACGGCCGACGAGTAGAAACCCGTCGGGCTGAACCGGTGCAGGAGGACGTCGCCCTCCTCGAGCTCCAGCAGGCGCCGCTTCCAGGCATCGGAGATCGGGCTCTCACGCGTGAGCA
Source organism: uncultured Geminicoccaceae bacterium (assembly GCA_964644915.1). GTDB lineage: Bacteria > Pseudomonadota > Alphaproteobacteria > Geminicoccales > Geminicoccaceae > CAZXYL01. Next base: position 1,846 of record CAZXYL010000052.1, on the reverse strand, counting down.
GAGGCCGGGTCCCGAACTGGAACGCCACCGGCCCGATCTCGTCGTTGCCGAGCCAGTCCCGCCACTCGCGCAGATGCCAGACCCCGCCCGCCATGACGATCGCCATGCCGTCCAGGCCGATCTCGCGCATGCTGCTGCGCAGCTCGCGCACCCGCGGGTACGGCTCCTGGGGTGCGGTCGGGTCCTCGCTGTTGGAGAGGCCGTTGTGGCCGCCGGCGCGCCAGGGGTCCTCGTAGACCACGCCGCCCAGCCACTCCGAGAAGCGATGGTAGGCGCGCTTCCAGAGCGCGCGGAACGCCCGCGTCGAAGAGACGATCGGATAGTAGTAGACGTTGTACCTGGCCGCGATCTCCGCGAGCCGGTACGGCATGCCGGCGCCGCAGGTGATGCCGTGGATCAGGCCCTTGGCGCCGTCCAGCACGCCCTGCAGCACGCGCTCGCACGCCGCCATCTCCCAGAGCACGTTCATGTGCAGCCGGCCCTCGCCGCCGCGCACGTCGTGCGCGATGCGCGCCTGGCTGATCGCCGCCCGGATCGAGTAGCTGATCAGCTCCTCGTGCCGCTCCTGCCGGGTCTTGCCGCGGTAGATGAGCGGCACGCGCTCGCCATGCTCGTTGATCAGATCGCCGTTGACGCCCGAGAACGTCCCGATGCCGCCGGCCGCGGCCCAGGCGCCGCTGCTGAGCCCGTTGGATACCGAGATACCCTTGCCGCCCTCGATCAGCGGCCAGACCTCCCGACCGGACAGGACTAGAGGCTTGAGTGAAATCACATAGACTCTCCCACCGGCCGGATCGGATGTGGCCGGCCTGCGCTCCGCCCCGATTCCGTTGCCCCGCCGAGTGCGGCCGGGCTTCTACCGACTCCCAAAGATTTAAGTGCCCGCGTGCTGCGGCACAAGGCAGGCCGGGCAGCATGCCGCGGGCGCGCGGACATGCCGCGCACCCGTGACAACGCCGCCGCGCGGCCGTTGGTTCAGCCGGCCCGCCGCTGCCGCCGGTGCCGGTCGCGCCGCGGGCGCTCCTGCTCGTCCCCGGCTTCGCCGCCCGGCTGCCGCGGCGGCCGTGGCTCGCGCGGCTCCTGCGGGATCTCCTCGCCGGTCTCCTGGTCGACCGCCCGCATGCTGAGCTTGACCTTGCCGCGCTCGTCGATGCTCAAAACCTTGACCTTGACCACGTCGCCTTCCTTGACGACGTCGGTGACCTTGCCGACCCGCTCGTTCTTGAGCTCCGAGATGTGGCAGAGGCCGTCCTGGGAGCCCAGGAAGTTGATGAAGGCGCCGAAGTCGACCACCCGGACCACCTTGCCGGTATAGATCCTGCCGACCTCGGGCTCGCTGGTCAGGCCCCGGATCCAGTCGACCGCCTGCTCGCTCGCGGCGGCGTCGGCCGATGCGATCTTGACCGTCCCGTCGTCCTCGATGTCGATCTTGGTCTTGGTCGTCTCGCAGATCTCGCGGATCACCTTGCCGCCCGGGCCGATCACCGCGCCGATCTTGTCCTGGGGGATGTGGATCACGCTGATCCGCGGCACGGTCTCGCGCATCTCCTCCCGCACGCCGCTGATCCCCTTGGCCATCTCATCGAGGATGTGCAGACGCCCGGCGCGCGCCTGGTTGAGCGCGGTCTCCATGATCTCCGGCGTGAGGCCCGCGATCTTGATGTCCATCTGCAGCGAGGTGACGCCCTGGTCGCTGCCCGCGACCTTGAAGTCCATGTCGCCGAGATGGTCCTCGTCGCCGAGGATGTCGGACAGCACCGCGAAGCGCTCGCCCTCCATGATCAGCCCCATCGCGATGCCGGCGACCGGGCGCGCCAGCGGCACGCCGGCATCCATCAGCGCCAGC
>CAZXYL010000051.1:0-3893 GCA_964644915.1 uncultured Geminicoccaceae bacterium | reverse complement strand
TGCGCAGTCCAGGTAAAGGCACGCCATGCCGAAGCGTTCGCCCAAGGTCATGGATAGGTTGCGAGATTTCGAGCATCGCTGCCGTGCCGCGGGGTTCCCGCTCACGGTGCAACGGCGCGTGATCCTCGAGACGATGATTCTCCGCGACGATCACCCGACCGCGGAGCAGATCTGCGAGGCGGTCCGGGCGCGAGTTCCGGAGATCTCTCGCGCGACGGTCTACCGCGTGCTCGAGTCGCTGGTCCAGTTTGGCGCAATCGGGCGTGCCCATCATCTCGGCTCAGCGACCCGGTTCGACTCCAACACCAGCCATCACCATCACATGGTCTGCGTGCGGTGCAATCGTGTGATTGATCTCGAAGACACGCGGCTGAACAACCTGCCCCTGCCGGACCAAGCGCGCACTGGCTTCCGAACCACGGACTATTCAATCCATTTCACCGGCCTTTGCGCCGAGTGCCAGCAGGCGGACGACACGCCCGCGCCCCAAAAAACCGCAAAATAGCATCCAATCCCCTCACGACGCGGTCCAGCCCGGGGCCAGCCGCGAGCCCCACGGCCGATCTGCTACTGATGGCGCCAGCTCTGCCCGCAGCAACCCGCACGAGGAACGCGCGCGCAGCTCGTTCGACCCGACACAAAGCCACGGATTTCCTCGCTTCTGGCTCAGCGCGCCGATCGCCGGTTGCGTAATCCTCGCGGTCGTCAAAATTGACTAGTTGCGTTATAATCTCATTGAAAAATTGGGACTAGCTAGGATAGATTTGAACGATAATGACATGTGGGTAGCCGCGGTGCCGGCGACACCGGCATTGATCAGGGGAGGTTCCCATGAAGCTCTGGTGCGCTGTGATCGGCTTTTCGGCGGGAGCGGTCCTTGCCTTCGCTGCGCCGCCGGCACAGGCCTACGGCGAGGCCGCGGTCGAGAATGGCGGGACGATCACTGGCAAGGTAGTCTACACGGGCCGGGTGCCGACCCGCACCATCCTGCCCACCAAGGACCAGGAGGTGTGCGGCCAGATGCGCGAGGAGCCCGAGGTCAAGCTCGGGCCCGATGGCGGCGTGCAGGACAGCATCGTTTATCTGGAAGGGGTCGAGCAGGGCAAGGCTTGGCCTGCCGAGGCACAGGCGCCCATCCTGGACAACAAGGACTGCCTCTTCCAGCCGCATGTCCAGGCGCTTCCTGCCGGCAAGCTCGGCGTCCACAACTCCGATCCCATCCTGCACAATACCCACGGCTTCTACGGGCGTCGGACCGCCTTCAACATCGCGCTGCCCAACCAGGGGCAGACCATCGAGGTCGACCTCGAACGGACCGGTCAGGTGCGCATCGAGTGCGACGCCCACGGCTGGATGCTCGGCTGGGTCTACGTGGTGGACAACCCGTACTATGCGGTGACCGGCGAGGACGGCACGTTCGAGATTACCGACGTGCCGCCGGGTGAGTACACCCTGGTCGCCAACCAAGCGTACACCGGGCCCGTGGAGGTCGAGGTCACGGTCGGGGCTGGGGAGACGGTCGAGGTGCCGGTGGAGCTCGAGCAGCCCTGACGGCAGCCGGGCGAGCGTTCTGCGCAACGGCCGCAAGGGAGGCCGGCGACACCGCAGGGAGCGAAACGATGAGCTTGGACCATCATCACGACGAGCAAGGCGACGAGCTGCTGAAATCGGAGGACTTCCAGAAGGCGCGGCGGGAGATGCGGCGCGTGCTGTGGAAGCCGGGGGTCAAGCCGGACAATCAGGTCAGCATCACGCGGCGGATCTTCCTCAACCGGGCGCTGCTCGCCGGCACGGCGGCGGCCGCCGCCTCGGCCGGCTGGCTGCCGCGGATCAACACGCTCGACATGGCGTTCGCGCAGGAAGCGGGCGGGACGGAGACCTTCAAGTTCGCCTGGATCTCGGACACCCATCTCTATCCCAAGGAGGTCAACACCCGCTTCGTCGACAAGGCGGTGCGCGCGGTCAAGGAGGTGCAGGGGATGGATCCCCCCGCCGACTTCCTGATCTTCGGCGGCGATCTCGCCCAGCTCGGCGACCCGGTCGAGCTTCAGCTCGGCAACGAGATCATCAGCGAGCTCAGCATCAACAAGCACTTCATTCCGGGCGAGCACGACTGGTATCTCGACATGGGGCAGACCTGGAACCGGATGTTCGGCCAGTCGCCCTGGACGTTCGACCACAAGGGCGTGCGCTTCATCGGGCTCGATACCGTGAGCCGGGCGCAGGACTTCTGGACGGCGCGCAAGATGGGCCCTGTGGAGCGCATGGGGAACATGGCGACACTTGATGGCGCGCTCGGCGGGGCCTGGGCGGGCGTTGGCCAAGAGCAGCTCGACTTCCTCGACAGCACCTTGTCCGGCTGGTCGACCGACCGGCCGGTGGTGATCTTCAGCCACAACCCGCTGTACGAGTACTACCCGCCGTGGAATTTCTGGGTGCGGGACTGGCGGCAGGTGCACGAGATCGTCGCGCCCTATACCAAGATCACCAACCTGCACGGCCACACCCACCAGGTGCTCTACAACGAGATCGGCGCGATGCGCTCGATCGGGATGCTCGCCACCTCCTGGCCGTGGCCCTATGCCCCCGAGGGCGTTCCGGCGCTCACTCAGCCGATGGTCCGCGCCAACCCGGGCGACCACTTCGACGGCGTCGGCTGGGGCAATCTGACCTTCCACGCCGGCGACCGGCAGGAGGTCGAAAACGAGTACATGATGTGGCGCAAGGACATCCTGGCGACGGCGGCGGTCGACTCGGGGACCGGCGACAACCCCACCCAGGTCCTATGGCCGCGGCCCGCAGGTCGGTAGCGCTGCGTGTTAAGCGGGTCGGTAGCGCCTGCGTGTTAAAAGGTCGGGCGCTCTTGTCTTGGAGCGCCAGCGGCAGAGCAAGCCCACTCCGGCACGCCAGGTACCGAAGGCGCGGCCGGAGCCCAACAGGGAGGTCAGCAATGAGGGCGAAGCGGTCATCTTGCCTGCTCCTCGCGGCAGGGGCCTGCATCGGCGTCGGATTGTGGCTCGCGCTGCCCGCCGGGACCGATCCGGCCTTGGCGCACCAGGCCGAGCACACGCCAGAGCAGCTCAAGGCGTTCCACGACATCTTCATGCAGCAAGTCGAGATCGGCGATCTGCTCTTCCACGGCGACCCGGCGACCGAGGAGCAGCTGGGCGTCAATCTGTCGGACACGGGCATGGCCTGCGCCATGTGCCATCCATACGCGTCCGACACCCATCCGCACGAGTTCCCCAAGTGGCAGGAGCAGATGAGCAAGTTCGCCACGCTCCGGGAGATGATCAACTGGTGCATCGAGAAGCCGAACGAGGGCGAGGTGCTCGATACGGAAGGGCCGGCGATGAAGGCTCTCGAGGCTTACATCTACTGGTCCAACCGAAACTCGCCGCTGCGGCCAGGGACCCACTGACGCTGCTCGGGCGTCCCGCCTGTTTTGGGGTGCTTTGCTCTCGGAGAGGCGCGAAGTGGACGAGCGCGGTTTGTTGGCAAGGGCTGCGACGGTCGGGGGGCGCCGCCTCTTGACCCGGCGCGGCTTGCTCCGAACCACCGGAGCCGGTGCGGCCGCCTGGGCGGCATGGGCGTGCTGGCCGCCCGCGATGGCTGCGACCAGCGTCAAAAAGGCGCTCGAGGAACTGCTCGCCGACAGGACGTTCGTGGAGTCTGCGCGCGTCCGGCTCGAGCTGCCGGAGCGCTACGATTACGGCAATACCGTGCCGTTCGCCTTCGAGGTCGACAGCCCGATGACCGAGGCTGACCACGTGCGCCGCGTGGACGTGTTCGCCGAAGGCAATCCGTTTCCCGAGGTCGCGACCTTTCACTTCACCCCCAACAGCGGCCGGGCGAGCGTGTCGACCCGGATCCGGCTCAACCAGGGCGAGCAC
>CAZXYL010000050.1:0-7651 GCA_964644915.1 uncultured Geminicoccaceae bacterium | reverse complement strand
GCTGGTCACGACCGCCAAGGACTGGGTCCGTTTGCCCTCCGGGATGCGTGAGGGCGTTGCCGTGCTCCCGGTCGAGCTGGTGTGGCGGGATCCGGCGGCGCTCGACCGGTTGCTCGAGCCGTTCTCGAGCTCACGGCCGATCACCTCACGATGAGGACTCGCTAAATTACCGAGTCCTAAACTATAATTAACTTGCTCGGTGTGCGCGGGCCTCTCAGGTGTTGGTGGTGATCCGTTTACCCGTGCGCCTCGTAGACGTTGTCGACGGCCGACCGGGGAGGCTACCGAGCGCCGGAACCAGTTCGCGACGGTCGCGTTCGGCTCCGGCAGGAGGGCAGTGAGATGTCTTTCTTCGATACGCCTGACAGCCAGAAGGCGAACCGCCAGTTCATCCGCGATTCGATGAGCACGGCGTTGCTGTCGCGCGAGCGCGAGCTCAAGCTCGCCACGGAATGGCGCACGCACGGCAACGAGGCGGCCCTCCACGAGCTGGTCATGGCGTATATGCGGCTGGTGATCAGCACCGCCGCGCGGTTTCGCAACTACGGCCTGCCCATGGGCGATCTGGTCCAGGAGGGCGCGGTCGGCCTGATGCAGGCCGCGGCGCGCTTCGAGCCCGAGCGCGACGTGCGCTTCTCGACCTACGCCGCCTGGTGGATCCGCTCCGCCATGCAGGACTACATCCTGCGCAACTGGTCGGTGGTGCGCACCGGCACCACGGCCGCGCAAAAGGCGCTCTTCTTCAACCTGCGCCGCCTGCGCGCCAAGCTCGACGACGGCTCCGGCGGGCCGCTCGATGATGCCGGGCGCGCCTATATCGCCGAAGAGCTCTCGGTCAACGTCGACGAGGTCGAGGCGATGGAGATGCGCCTGGCCGGGGTCGACCAGTCGCTCAACGCCACGATCAGCCCGACCGGCGAGGACGAGTGGCAGGATTTCCTCGCCGACCAGCGCCCCTCGCCCGAGGAGACCGTGGCGCTCGCGCACGACAACCGCACCCGCTCGATCTGGCTCGCCCAGGCGCTGGCCGAGCTCACCGACCGCGAGCAGACGATCATCAAGGAGCGGCGGCTGCGCGACGACGGGCGCACGCTCGAGGAGCTGGGCCGGGAGCTCGGCATCAGCAAGGAGCGCGTCCGCCAGATCGAGCACCGGGCGCTGGAGAAGCTGAAGTCCTCGATCCTGCAGCGCAGCGTCGAGCCCGCGGACATGGCCGAGGTCTGAAGCGGCCGGTTCGTCCTGTGGCGCTTGGGTCCGCGGCCCGGGCGCATTAGCATCCACCCATGATGGAACGCGAGGAGCAGGGCGCCGCGCGCGTCCTGATCGCGGGTGGCGGGCATGCGGGCCTGCTGCTCGCGCTGGCGCTCGACCAGGCCCGGATCCCTGCCACCGTTATCGACCCGCAGCCTGCGGACGAGGTGCTGGCCGCGCCGTTCGACGGCCGGGCGCTGGCGCTGATGCAGGGCTCGAAGCGGGTCTTCGAGACGCTCGGGCTCTGGCCTGCCGTCGAGCCGGTGGCGCAGCCGGTCTGGGGCGTGCGCGTGCGCGACCAGACGACCGGCGCCGAGGTCACCTACGATGCCGGTGCGCTCGGCGACAAGTCGTTCGGCTACGGGATCGAGAACCGCCTCCTACGGGCGCGGCTGCTGGAGCGGGCGGGCACGCGGCCTCGGATCGGGCTGCTCGCGCCCGCGCGCCTCGCGGGCCTGGAGCGCCGGCCCGATGCCATCGAGGCCGTGCTGGAGAACGGCGCGCACCGGACAGCCGAGCTCCTGGTCGGCGCCGATGGGCGCAGCTCCAGCGTGCGGGGCTTCGCCGGCATCGGCGTGGACCGGCACGGCTATCGCCAGACCGCGCTCACCTTCGCCATCCGGCACGAGCGGCCGCACGAGAGCCGCGTGCGCGAGTTTCTGCGGCCGGCAGGTCCCTTGGCGCTCCTGCCGATCGGGGCCGACCTCTGCTCGGTGACCTGGGTCGAGCCGAGCGATTTCGCCGAGACGCTGCTGGATGGTTCACGTGCGGCGCTGGCCCGCGCGTTGCGGGAGCGCCTGGACGACGTGCTGGGCGGGTTCGAGATCGTGGGCGAGCCCGCGGGCTACCCGCTCGCGGCGCAGCACGCCCGCCGCTACGTGGCGCCGCGCCTGGCACTGGTGGGTGATGCCGCCCACGGCGTGCACCCGATCCACGCCCAGGGATTCAATCTGGGCGTACGTGGGATCGCGACCCTCGCCGAGGTGCTGGCGGACGCGCGCGAGGCAGGCCTGGACCTGGGCAACCCCGAGGTTCTGATGCGCTATGAGCGCCGGCACCGGCCCGACGCCGGCTTGGTCCTGAGCCTGACCGACGGCCTGAACCTCTTGTTCTCGAACGATCTGGCGCCGGCCAAGCTGCTGCGCCGGCTGGGCTTGGCCGCGGTCGAGCGCCTACCCGCCCTCAAGCAGGCCGCCATGCGCCGCGGCATGGGCCTCGCCGGCCCTCTGCCCAAACTCGCCCGGGGCCTGCCGCTCTGAACCCGGTGCGATCCAACCGGCGTTGGATTACTCCGCCGCGAGCGGCTGGCGGGCGCTCTGGATCAGCTGCCAGATCCGCTCGGGCGTGGCCGGCATGTCGATGTTGCGCACGCCCAGATCCTCCACCGCGTCGACGATCGCGTTGATCACCGCCGCCGGCGAGCCCACCGAGCCCGCCTCGCCGCACCCCTTGACGCCGAGCGCGTTGTTCTTGCACGGCACCTCCACGGTCGAGAAGTTCATGGCCGGCGAGTTGTCGGCGCGCGGCATTGTGTAGTCCATGAACGAGCCCGAGACGAGCTGACCGGAGTCGTCGTAGATCGCGTGCTCCATCAACGCCTGGCCGATGCCCTGGACGATGCCGCCGTGCACCTGGCCTTCGACCAGCATCGGGTTCACGACCACTCCGAAATCGTCGACCACCGTGTAGTTGACGATCTTGGTCACGCCGGTATCGGGATCGATCTCGAGCTCGGCGATGTGGCAGCCGTTGGGGAAGGTCCAGGCGTCAATCTTGATATCGGCATCGGCGTCGAGCCCCTCCATGCCTTCCGGCTTGTTCGGCATGGTCCGCGCCTCGGCCGCGAGCGTCATGATGTCGACCACGCGATCGGTGCCGGCGACGCGGAACTCGCCCGCCTCCGGGCTGAACTCGATGTCGGCAATCGCGGCCTCGAACTTCTGCGCCGCGAAGTGCTTGCCCTGCCCCACCACCTTCTCGGCCGCACCGCGGATCGCCATGCCCTCGGCGGTGAGCGAGCGGGAGCCACCGGTGCCGCCGCCCATCCTGATGCGGTCGGTGTCGCCCTGGATCACGCGGATCTGCTCGAACGGCACGCCCAGACGGTCGTTCACGAGCTGGGCGTAGGCCGTCTCGTGGCCCTGGCCGTTCGACTGGGTGCCGACCAGCACGCTCACCGTGCCGTCGGGCTCGAAGTGGATGCCGGCGCTCTCGTCGGGCGGGCCCATGGTCGATTCGATATAGTAGCTCATGCCGATCCCGCGCAGCATGCCGCGACTCTTCGCTTCGACCTTGCGCGCCGCGAAGCCCTGGTAGTCCGCGTTCTGCATGGCGCGGTCCATGACGCGCGCGAATTCGCCGGAATCATAGAGCTCGCCCGCTGCGGTCTGGAACGGCATGGCCGAGCTCGGGATGAAGTTCTTCCGCCGGAGCTCCGTCGGCTCGACGCCGAGCTCGCGCGCCGCGGCATCGATCAGCCGCTCCATCAGGTAGATCGATTCCGGCCGCCCGGCGCCACGATAGGCGTCCACCGGCGTCGTGTTGGTGAGCACGCCCTGGACCCGGTAGACGAGATGCTGCACGTCGTAGACGCCCGGCAGGACCTTGAGCGCCGCCCCGGTCGGGATGTAGGGCGCGAACAGGTTGACGTAGGCGCCGAGGTTGGCGTGGGTCTCGACCCGCATGCCCAGGATCTTGTGGTCGGCGTCCAAGGCGAGCTCGGCCTCGGTCACGTGGTCCCGGCCCATGACGTCGGAGACGAAGCCGTCGGCCGCGCGCTCGGCGGTCCACTTGACCGGCCGCTGCAGCTGGCGCGCCGCCCAGGCGGCGAGCACGTATTCCGGGTACATCATGATCTTCATGCCGAAGCCGCCGCCGACGTCCGGCGTGATCACCCGGACCTGGTCCTTCTCCATCTTGAGCACGCTCGCGATGATATCGCGGTGACTCCACCCGCCCTGGGTGCACTCGTGCACCGTGAGCTTGCCGGATGCGACATCGAATTCGGCCACCGCCGCGCGCGGCTCCATCGGGTTCGCGACCACGCGGTTGTTCACGATGCGCAGCTTCGTGACGTGCGCGGCGCCCTGGAAGGCCTGGTCAACCGCGGCGCGATCGCCGAACTCCCAGTCGAAGGCGCGGTTGTCGGGGACGTTGTCGTGCACCAGCGGCTGGCCGGGCGCGGTGGCGCCCACGGTGTCGGTCGTGGCGCCGAGCGATTCGTACGTGACCTCGATCAGCTCGGCCGCGTCCTTGGCCTGGTCCAGCCGTTCCGCGACCACGAAAGCGACATGATCGCCGACGTGCCGTACGCGCTCCGTGCACAGGACGGGGCGCAGCGGCAGTGTCGCCTGGCTGCCGTCGCGATTGGTCACCGGCACGAGGCACGGCAACCGGTTCTTGCCCTGGGCCTCGATCTCGGCGCCGGTGATCACTGCGAGCACGCCCGGCGCCGACCTTGCCGCCGCCACATCGATCGACGTGATTCTGGCGTGCGCCTCGGGCGAGCGCAGCGCGTAGCCAAAGACCTGGTTCGAAAGATTGATGTCGTCCGTGTAGCGTCCGTGACCCGTGATGAAGCGCTGATCCTCGACCCGGCGCACCGACTGACCGATACCGAACTTCATGACCAGGTTTCCTCCCCCGCGCGATCGATCTGGCGGGGGTTAACATAGCCGAACTCGGCCGCCATGCCAGGGCGGATTGAACGCTCCCGCGCCCAGGAGCTCAGGCGGCGCCAGGGATCCGCAGCTCGACGCCCTCACCGAAGTCGATCACGCCCGCGAGCGCGAACGGGTGCCGATCGGCCTCGACCAGCGTGACGCCACCGCAGCTCAGCGCGCCTCGTCCCCGGCAGGTGCCGGCGCTGATCTCGCGGATGAGGCCGCCGCGCACATTGAGGATCGCGCCGTGCAGGGTCAGGGCCAGGTCGACGTCGAACCTGAACCGGGCCAGCGCCCGATCGCTCACCAGCAGCTCGACCGAGGGCTGGTGCACCGTGCGCACGGTATGCTCGGCGAGCGGCAGCAGGTGAAACTGATGACGCGGCAGCCGATCCGGCGCCAGCGCCCGACACAGCGGCTCGTAGTGGTGCCAGGCGGGGATCAGGATCTGGTCCAGCCCGATGTCGAGCGCCTCATACAGCTCGGCGCCGATGCTGCTTGCCACGGTGCTCCACTCCAGTCCCGGGACGCCGGCCAGGCGGCGCTTGACCTCGAACATGACCTCGTCGCCGGCGGAGGCCTGCGCGAGCTTGGCGCCGGCATCCTGGGCGTCGGCGAAAAAGAACCGGCTAACGGTCAAAGCGGCGTCGGCCATCGGCGTCACCTTCGGGCAGGACCTCGACGGATTGTCGTCCCCGATCGGGTCGGGTGCGCAGCGACAGGTGCGGGCCGGCCAGCGGCTGCGCCGGGCCTGCCACCTCCTGCAGGCCGGGATCGCGGCTGATCACCACCCGGACCGGCGACGGCCGCCGCAGATACCCCGGTGCCAGCGCTCGCGGCCGGCGCCGCACCACGGTGGTGACCGTCAGCAGCGCCAGCAGGACCGAGCCGCCCAGAGCCAGCGGCGCCACCACGTTCGCGACCTTGACATGGACCACGTCGTCGGGCGCGAGCTGGGCGCCAGGCGGCGGCAGCTGCTCGACGATCGTGCCCGGCCAGTCGGCAGAAATCACGCGCTCCACTCGACCGAGCCGGAGCAGCTCGCTCGCCAGCACCGCCTCCGCCCGCTCCGGCTGCAGGCCGAGCAGTCTGGGCACCGCGGGTGGGCGGGCCACGACGAGCTCGAGCCGCGCGCCCGGCGCCACCGCCTCGCCGGCCGGCGGTCTCTGGTCGATGATGGTGCCGGCGTGCGCGCGCGCGGGCAGGTAGGCGATCCGGGCGGGCTCGCGCAAACGCTCCTGCAGGAGGGGCTCCGCATCGGCGAGGAGCAGGCCTTCCAGCTCGGGCAGCGAGACCTGCTCGACTCCTCCGTCCGGTCGGATGCGGACCGCGCCGCCCTCGGGCACGACGTCGCCTGCGGACGGCTCCAGAGCCGCCGCGGTCGCAGGCAGATCCTCCTCCTCGATCGGATCGGCCGGTTCGGCGACGACCTCCTCGGGGGCCTCCTCGATCGGATCGCCCGCCACATCGGGCACCGCGACCCGCCCGGGCCGCGCCGGCGCGGGCGGCGGCACCGCGAGCACGACCTCGATGCGCTCGCCGGCCGCAGTCCGGGTGCCGGGCGCCGGCTCCTGGCGCACGATCGTCAGCGGCGGCTCGGGCGCCGCCTCGTAGCTCAGATCGCCCAGGGCGAGCAGCTGCCCCGCCAGAGCCGCGCGCGCCTCGGCCGCTCGCAACCCGCGCAGGTCGGGCACCTCCGGCGCCCGCGCGACGCGCACCGCGACCGCTTCCCCGGGCAGCGCCAGGTCGCCCGGCGCAGGCTCCTGACCGACGACGGTGCCGGGCGCCCCGTCGGCCACCACCTCGCTGACCTCGCCGAGGACGAGCCGGCTCTCGGCGAGCTCGGCCCGGCCGGCCGCCAGCGTGCCGCCCTGCAGGTCGGGCACCCGCAAGGGCGCGGCGGTCGTCACCTCGACCACGGCGCCCGCCACCGCCACCGTCCCGGCGGCGGGCTGCTGGTGCAAGATCGTGCCCGGCGGCTCCTTCGAGAACCGTTGGTCGGCCTCGCGCAGCTCCAGATGGTGCGGCTCGAGGAGGGTAGTGGCCTGATCGACGTGCCGGCCGACGAGGTCCGGCACCGATGGGGCTTCGGCCACGCGGATGTCGACAGTGGCGCCGAAGCGCGCCCGCTGCCCCGGGCGGGGGCGCTGCCCGATGATCGTGCCCGGGGGTTCGGCCGAGACCTCGCGCGTCGACTGGCCGAGACCGAGGCTGTGCTCCCGGAGCCGCGCCTGCGCCTCTTCGAGCGTCAGACCGTGCAGATCCGGCACTGCCGGCGCCTCGGTCACGACGACCGCGACCGCCTCCCCGCCCTCCGCCGGCTGCCCGGCCGGCGGCCGCTGCTCGAAGATCCTGCCCGGGTCGCCATCGGCGATCCGATACTCGATCGCACCGAGCCCCAGGCCGCGCGCCTGCACCTGTCGCTCCGCGCCGGTCAGCGTGGCACCCCGTAGATCGGGGACCGGGCGCGCCTCGGCGACCGTGACGTCGACCCGGACGCCCGCTCCGACCTCGTCCCCCGGGCGTGGGCGCTGGTCGAGGATCGTTCCTTCTCGCTCTCCGGAAGCCACCGGCTCGGTCCGGCCGAGGGAGAGATGGCGCTCGGCCAGCTCCCGCTCGGCCTGCTCGAGCGTCAGCCCGTAGAGGTCGGGGACGATCGGCGTCTTGGCGACCGCGACATCCACCCGGCCGTCCGGCGGTGGCGGCGCGCGGGGCTGCGGTCGCTGCTCGACCACGGT
>CAZXYL010000049.1:0-1534 GCA_964644915.1 uncultured Geminicoccaceae bacterium | reverse complement strand
CACGCCCTCGCCCTGCTCGGCGAGGCCGAGGAGCTGAATGATGTCCTTCTTCGATTCCAGATCGTCGAAGAGCAGGCGGATGCGCTCCAGGTCCTCCAGCGCCTTCACGTCGCCGATCAGGTTCGACATGCCGCGCACGATCAGCGTGCCGGGCTCGTCGCCGACCCCCGACCAGGTGGCGATGCCGGCGGCGATCACCCGCTCGCTCAGCTTGTCGATCTCGCGCCGCCGCGCCTCGCGTTGCCGCTGCAGCTCGGCGCGCGCTTCAGGCAGCGTGCGGCCACGGAAATGGGCGTTCAGATAGTTCGCCGCCTCGACCAGCGCCGAGGTCGGAAGGCCGCGCGGAACATCGATGATGCGATTCTCCACCGATCCGTTTTCGGCGACCAGCACGGCGAGCGCCCGCGTCGGCTCGATGCGCACGAACTCCACATGCTTCACACGGATGTCCTGCTTGGCGGCCACCACGACGCCGGCGCCGCGCGACACGCCGGAGAGCGTGTGGCTCGCCTCGTTGAGGAGCGATTCGACTGAATGCTCGTGCCCGGCGCTGCTCACCTGGCTCTCGATGCGGCGGCGCTCGTCGTCGGACAACTCGCCGACCTCCATCAGCGTATCGATGAAAAAGCGCAGGCCATGCTCGGTCGGCAGCCGGCCGGCGCTCGTGTGGGGCGCGTAGATCAGCCCCATCTCCTCCAGGTCCGACATCACATTGCGAACCGAGGCGGGCGAGAGCGCGGTCGTCAGGATGCGGCTTACATTGCGCGAGCCGACCGGATCGCCGGTGTCGAGATACGTCTCCACGATGCTGCGAAAGATATCGCGGGAGCGGGAGTCGAGTGCCGCAAGTCCGTCGGCGCGCATGTCGCTCGGTCCAATCCTTCCGACCCGACAGATATTGATTTCCGCTGCCGGATGGCAAGTCTCCACTTTACCGGCCTGCCGGCACGGCGTAACAGGCGCCCTTTCGGGCGGGAGCCTGGGCCGGACCGAGGGAATGCGAGCGTCGAAGAGAGCGCCGGACGAGCTGCGCCGCGTCACGCTGGAGCGGGGCATCTCCAAACATGCCGAGGGTTCCTGCCTCGTCCGCTTCGGCGATACGCACGTTATGTGCACCGCGAGCCTCGCCGAGCAGGTGCCGGGGTGGCTGCGCGGCGGCGGAAAGGGCTGGGTGACGGCCGAATACGGCATGCTGCCGCGCGCCACGCACGAAAGGATGCGCCGCGAGGCGGCGGTTGGGTCGCAGGGCGGGCGGACGCTCGAGATCCAGCGCCTGATCGGTCGCTCGCTGCGCGCCGTCGTCGACCTGAAGGCGCTCGGCGAGCGCCAGATCACCGTCGATTGCGACGTGCTGCAGGCGGACGGCGGTACCCGCACCGCCGCCATCACCGGCGCCTGGGTGGCGCTGCACGACGCGGTCACCTGGATGCAGGCGCGCAGCATGGTGGGCGGCTCCATCATCACCGACCATGTCGCCGCCGTGTCGTGCGGCATGATGGACGGCGAGCACGTGCTCGACCTCGACTACGCGGAG
>CAZXYL010000048.1:0-3323 GCA_964644915.1 uncultured Geminicoccaceae bacterium | reverse complement strand
GAGAAGAAGTCCTCGATCTTGGCGAACAGGCGCTCGGGCACGACGCGATCGAGGCTCTGGCGGTTGTAGTCGATCACCCACCAGAGATTGCGGACGTCGTGCTTCCAGCCCTCCATGAGCGCCTCGAAGACGTTGCCCTCGTCGAGCTCGGCATCGCCCACCAGCGCCACCATCCGCCCCTTGGGCCGCTCCGCCGGCCACAGGCCGTGCTCGAACAGCAGGTCCTGGGTGAGCGAGGCGAACAGCGTCATGGCGACGCCCAGACCCACCGAGCCGGTCGAGAAATCGACCCCGTCCGCGTCCTTGGTGCGGGAGGGATAGGCCTGGGCGCCGCCGAGGCCGCGAAAGCGCTCCAGGTTCTCGCGGCTCTGGCGACCGAGGAGGTATTGGATGGCGTGGTAGACTGGGCTCGCGTGCGGCTTGACCGCGACCCGGTCGCCCGGGCGCAGCACGTCGAGATAGAGCGCCGTCATGAGGGTCGCGATCGAGGCGCAGGACGCCTGGTGGCCGCCGACCTTCAGCCCGTCCCGGCTCTCGCGCAGGTGGTTCGCGTTGTGGATCATCCAGCACGCGAGCCAGAGCACCTTCTGCTCCAGGGCGGCGAGACAGGCGCGCCGCTGGTCGTCGGGCTCCAGCTCGGTGGCCGGTCGGGCGGCGAAGTCCAGCATGGTCTCGGGCGTCCCCCGCGCGGATCGAACGGCCGGGCGCAGCCGCCGCGGCCCTGCTCAGCGCTCCAGCATATAGCATCGAGGGCGCGGGGGTCAGCCAGGTGCGGCGGCACGCACCTGCGGGCACTGACGGCGTTGTGAGGTGCATCAGGCCTGCCCGGCCTTGACCTCGGCCGCCCGGCGCCGCGACAGTCGACGACCCGGCGCGGCGCGCCCGGCACGACATGACCATCTCAAAACGGGAGACGCCTCATGCGACAGCTCGCCCTGGCGACAGCCTTGATGCTGGCTCTGCTCGGCACGCACGCCACGGCCAGCGAGCGGGTCGACGTCGAGCTGGTGCTGCTCGCCGATGCCTCGGGCTCGATCGACGATGCCGAGATCCGCTTCCAGCGCCAGGGCTACGCCACCGCGCTCAGCCATCCCGAGGTGCTGGGCGCGATCGCCCAGGGCTACGAGCAGCGCATCGCCGTGACCTACGTGGAGTGGGGTGGCGCCACGTCACAGGAGGTGGTGGTGCCCTGGACCATCATCGACGGCCCGCAGAGTGCGGCCGCCTTCGCCGACGCCCTGCTCGAGCCGCCGCGGCTCGCCTTCGGCCGCAACGCGATCGGCAGCGCCATCGCCGCGGCGCAGCAGCTGATCGAGACCAGCGGCATCGAGGGCCACCGCAAGGTGATCGATCTGTCCGCCGACAGCGCCAACAACTGGGGCGGCATCCCGATCCCCGAGGCGCGCGCCGCCGCGCTCGCCGCCGACATCGTGATCAACGGGCTCGCCATCTCCTGTCCCGACTGCGGTGGCCGGCCGATCGCCTACGACCTGGAAGCGGCGTTCGCCCAGCAGATCATCGGCGGCCCGGGCAGCTTCGTGGTCACGGCCGAGCGGCGCGATCGCTTCGCCGAGGCGGTGCGGCGCAAGATCGTGCTCGAGATCGCGGGCCTGCCGGCCCAACCCCCGCCGGACGTCCGCCTCGCCGGCCGGGCGCGGATGTAGTCTCCCGCACGCGGGCCGCTTCGGACCGGGCGCGGAACCGAGGCGGATGCCTCGCGTTCGCGCCTGCAGGTGAACGGAGATGGACCGCCGAACCCTCCTTGCCGTGCTGACGGTGCTGGGCCTCGCTGGCTGCGGCACGCCGCGCACGCCTGCGCTCGAGTACCTGCCGCCCACCGGTGAGCCGGCGGCGGTGCGGAGCGCGGTCGTGCAGCAGGGCCCCTGGCTGGTGTGGGGAAACCTTCTGGACCACCTGCAGCAGCAGGGTCTCGCGCTGACCGATCTCGACGAGCGCTCGGGCGAGCTCGTGGTGACCTATCACGGCGACCCGGAGCCCTACGTCGACTGTGGCTGGATCGTGACCTACGGCAGGGACGCTGTCGACAGCGTGCCGGCCGCCGCGTCGGAGGCGAGCTTCCTGCGCCGGCGGGACGGGCGCGCGGTCACCCTCGAGCGCGACCTCCGGCTCGACGCCCGCATGAACGTGCAGGTCGAGCCGGAGGGCGAGCATGCCATCGTGCGCATCGACAGCCTCTACGCGCTCACCAAGACGGTCGCCGCGCCGGACGCCGAACAGCCGCTGCATGTCGAGACGATCAGCTTCCTGACCGGCGAGGCCGCGGCTTTCAGCGCCGGCACCACCTGCCAGCCCAACGGCAACCTCGAGCGCGTCGTGCTCGATGCGCTGCCGGCGGTCTCGCTCGCCGGCAGCTAGGCGAGGTCGCGCAGGGCGGGCCCCGGGAACCGGACGTCAACAGCAGGCGTTCTCGGCCAAGCTCAAGATCACTCAAGGACAACCGTCATGTTGCGACTGGCTTCGACACTGGCGATCACAGGCCTGCTGCTCGCGGCCTGCGGCACGTCGACGACCGATCGGGCGATCAGCGGTGGCGGCATCGGCGCCGCGGCCGGGGCGGGAACCGCGGCCGTGACCGGCGGCAATCCGGTCACCGGCGGGCTCCTCGGCGGTGCCGCGGGCGCGGCTGCGGGCGCGCTCACCGACCCGGACGACATCGATCTCGGCGACCCCGTCTGGCGGCGCGGCAATGACGACGATGACGACGACAACCTCTTCTGATGCCGGGCGGCGGGCCTAGCCGACGACGCCGCCGCTACTCGGCCACGATCTCCGGCAGGGGCAGGCGGCTCGTGTCCTTGACCGTGTGCACGACGATGCGCGACTGCACGTCGGTGACGAGGCCGCTGGTGAGCAGCTTGTTGCGCAGGAACTGATCGTAGCCGCGCACGTCCGTGGTCACGACCTTGATCAGATAGTCGGCCGCCCCGGTCATCAGCTCGCACAGCACGACCTCGGGCCACTGCGAGGCCTCGGCCTCGAAGCTCTCGAGGCTCGCCCGGCTGGTGTTGCCGAGCTGGACGTAGGCGTAGACGACGAAACCCAGCCCCAGCTTCTCGCGATCCAGCTGCGCCACCTGGCGCCGGATCAGGCCCATGTCCTGCAGCCGCCGGATGCGCCGCCAGCAGGGCGAGGTGGAGAGGCCGACCCGCTTCGAGAGCTCGGCCAGCGGCAGCGTGCAGTCCTGCTGCAGCTGGTCGAGGATGCGCAGATCGAGCCGATCAAGTTTTTCCATCACGCGGCGTCTCGACGCAAAACGTTGCCAAAGACTGGCGCAAATGCCCAAAACTAGGCAAGAAATTCCC
>CAZXYL010000047.1:0-6376 GCA_964644915.1 uncultured Geminicoccaceae bacterium | reverse complement strand
GATGCCGTCGACCGCGATCGAGCCCTTGACCGCGACCAGGGATGCCAGGCTCTCGGGCATGCGGACCTCGAGACGGTGCGATTCGCCCACGGGCTCGAGCGCCAGGACCTCGCCCACCGCGTCCACATGGCCGAACACGATGTGGCCGCCCATCTCGTCGCCGATACGCAGCGAGCGCTCGAGGTTGACCCGGTCGCCGACCTGCCACCCGCCGGCCGTGGTCACCTCCAGCGTCGCCCCCGAGGCTTCGGCGGCGAACCAGTCCGCGCCTTTCTCGACCGCGGTGAAACAGATCCCGGAGGTGGCGATCGAGCCGCCGAGCGGGATCTCGGCGAGCGGCAGCCGGGTCTGGACGACGAGCCGGCGCCCGCCGCCGCGTTCGGCAACCTCGATGATGCGGCCGATGTCGGTGATGATGCCGGTGAACATGGCGTGTCCTAAGGCTCCTGCACGATATAGGTCTGGACGCGGTCCCGGGCCAGCGCGCTCTCGGCTTCCGGGCAAAGCGCGATCGCCTCCTCGAGCTTCGCGACGCCGAGGCCGGCGATCGCCGGCAGCCCGTCGCCGCCGATCACCAGCGGCGCCTGGAACCAGACCAGACGATCGACCAGACGGGCGCGCAGGAGAGCAGCCCCGAGCTCGGCACCGCCTTCCACCAGCACGCGCGTGAGCCCGCGGCCCGCGAGCACCTTCATGATCTCCGCGAGGTCCAGTCGACCCGAGCCGTCGGCCGGCACCTGGAAGACCTCCACGCCCTTGCCCCGGAGCGCCTCGATGCGCCCGGCCCTCGCGTCCTGCCGCGTGAACAGCCAGGTCGGGACCTCCCGCGCCGAGGCCACGAGCTTCGCCCCGAGCGGCAGGCGCAGGCGGCCGTCCAGCACCACGCGCACCGGTGAGCGCCACTCCAGCCCCGGCAGGCGGCAGGTGAGCGAGGGGTCGTCGGCCAGCGCCGTGCCGCTGCCGGTCATGATCGCATCGTGGCTCGCGCGCAGCCGGTGCGCGCGGGCCCGCGCCTCGGCGCCCGTGATCCACCGGCTCGCCCCGGTCCGGGTCGCGATGCGGCTGTCGAGCGAAGCCGCGAGCTTGAGCGTGATCAGGGGCCGGCCCGCCCGGCAGCGCAGGAAGAAGCCCTCGTTCAGCCGCTCCGCCTCGGCCCGGCGCACGCCTTCCGTGACCTCCACGCCGGCCTGGCGAAGCTGGGCCAGGCCCCGCCCGTCGACGCGCGGGTCCGGATCGGTCGCCGCGACCACCACCCGCCGCACGCCGGCATGGAGCAGCGCCATGGTGCACGGCGGGGTGCGGCCGTAATGGGTGCAGGGCTCGAGGCTGATGTAGGCCGTCGCCCCAAGCGCCGCCGCACCCGCACGGCCGAGCGCCTCGGTCTCGGCATGGGGCCGGCCGCCCGGCTGCGTCCAGCCGCGGCCGACGATCCGCCCGGCCCGAACCAGGACGCAGCCGACCGCCGGGTTGGGCGCGCTCTGGCCCAGGCCCCGCTCGGCGAGACGCAACGCCAGCGCCATGAACCGATCGTCATCATCATCCTTCGACGACATCGGCTTCGGCCTCGGCTCCGGCCCCCATGTGCTGGATGAAGCGCTCGAAGTCCTTGACCCCGGTGAAGTCCTGGTAGACCGAGGCGAAGCGGACGTAGGCGACCTCGTCCAGCTCGGCCAGACGCTTCATCGCGAGCGCGCCCAGCGTCCGGGCGCTGATCTCGGTCTCGCCGCTGATCTCGACCTCGCGCACGATGCCGTTGACGATGCGCTCGATCTTCTCCTCGTCGATGCCGCGCTTGCGCGTGGCGATCATGAGCGAGCGCTTGAAGTTCTCGCGATCGAAGGCCACGCGCCGGCCGTCGCGCTTGATCACCGTGAGCTCGCGCAGCTGGATGCGCTCGAAGGTGGTGAAGCGGGCGCCGCAGGCGTTGCACTGGCGCCGCCGGCGCACCGCCCCGCCCTCCTCGACCGGGCGCGAATCCTTGACCTGGTTGTCGTCCGAGCCGCAGAACGGGCAGCGCATGGCCTAGTGATCTGCGTTCGGAGGCGAAGACATCGTCAGCTCGGCGAGCAGGCTTTCGGCAAATGCCGGCTGCTCGATCTCGGTGAGCGCTACTCGCTTGTACGCCGCCGGCTCGAGGGGCGGCGCCCACGCGACCTCGCCTTCGGGGACCACCACGACGATCGGCTTGCCCAACGCCCAGGCGCCGCCAAGCTCCTGGAGCACATAGTCCGAATTCGCCGATGCGGGGGAGCCTATCACCAGGAACACGTCGCTCGTCTCGATCGCCCGCCTGAGTTCCGACCGCCAATCCTCGCCGGCGCTCATCATCCGGTCCGTCGACACTCTGACACGGCCGCCGAACGTGAGACCCCGCACGACTCGCTGGACGAGCGGTTGATCCTCTCGTGCATGGCTGATGAACACGTTGAAGCTCGGCTTGAGCTGGGCCGCCGCAGCGCTCATTGTCTAGCCCTCTTCTCCTTGGCACGCCTGACCAGTTCGCTCACGTAGCGGTCGAAATCGTTCAGCTCGTAAGTCCTATCGTGGTCTATGATATCAGGTATCCTCTCCCGTGGCAGATTGTAGGTGATCGCGACGATCCGCTTGCCCAGGGTCCAAGCGCCGCCGAGCTCGACCAGCACCCACTGGCGCTCGATGGATTCGGGGCTGAGCAGAATTACGAACTCCGAGCATGCGCCAAGATGCGCCCTGATGGTTTCGAGGATGCGGTCGCCGCCTTGAATATCAACCTCGTCGAGGAAGGTCGTGACGCCGTAGCGCTTGGCGCTCCGCTGGATGATCTCCGCCATCTGGCGGGCGATCCAGCGGTCCTTAGTCGAGTGACTGATGAAAACAGATGGTTGTTCGGGTGCCCGGCCATCAGCCTTCCGCGCCCGGGACGCCGAGCTTCGCGACCCGGTGGGCGTGCCGGCCGCCGGCGAACGGCGTCTCGAGGAAGGTCAGCAGGCAGTCGCGGGCGACCTGCAGGCCGATCAGCCGGGCGCCGAGTGCCAGCACGTTGGCGTCGTTGTGCTCGCGGGCGAGGCGCGCGGTGGTGACGTCGTGGCAGGGCGCCGCCCGGACCCAGCGATGGCGGTTGATGGCCATGCTCACGCCGAGGCCGCTGCCGCACACGATGACGCCGCGCGCCGCGCGCCCCTCCTTGAGCGCCCGGGCCAAGCGGTCGGCCATGTCGGGGTAGTCCACCGGCTCGGCGCTGTCCGGGCCGAGGTCGAGCACGGGCAGATTCTGCTCTTCCAGCACGACCTTGACGAAGTTCTTGAGCTCGAACCCGGCATGGTCGGCGACAATGGCGACGGCTTCGGGCATGCCTCTCCCTCGGATGTCTCACCCCGCGCATATAATCAGCTTTTGCGGTGGCCGGCAAAGCGCTCTGCCGGGCTGCCCCATCCACCGCTTGCCCCCATGTGGGGTCAGAAGTATTCTGATCGCATCGAAGCTTGGAGGGCGCATGGCGGAACCAAGGGGCTGAACCGATTTGAGCCGGCTGCGGTGAGGGGATGGAAGATGGCGGACATCAAGGTCCGAAACCTGGACGAACGCGTCGCCGATGTGCTCCGAACGCGAGCCAGGCAGCGCGGCGTCTCGCTCGAAGAAGAGATCCGAAGAACGCTCGCCGAATCGGTGGAGGCTGATATGCGCGCCTTCGCCCGCCGGGCGGCAGCGCTTCGTGCTGCCACGGCCGATCAGCCGCCCGATCCCGAGCTCGACAGCGTGCGGCTGATCCGTGAACAACGCGATGCCTGGGGCTGAGGTCGTCCCCCTCGCCACGGTGCTCGACGCCTCCGTCGCCGTGCGCTGGCTGGTGACCGAAGAGGGCAGCGACGAAGCCGCTGCTCTCCTCTCGCGACCGACGCGCTGGATCGCGCCTCGGCTGATGTTGACCGAAGTGGCCGGTGCGTTGCACCGGAAAGTTGTGGCGGGCCGGCTGCGCGAAGTCTTGGCCGCCGAGGCTCTGGAGCATCTGCTTACGGTCACCGCACAGGGCGCCATCCGGCTCGCGGAGGACGAGCGCATCATCGCCGCTGCCCTGATGCTGGCCACGTTCGTCAAGCACCCGGTAGCCGATTGCGTTTATCTGGCCCTCGCCGAAGACGAGGGCGCAGCTCTGGTCACCGCCGACCGCCAGCTCGCCGAAATCGCACGGCAGCGAGGAATGTCCTGCGTCTTGGTGCCGTAGCCCGCCGCTTCCCCGTGAGCATGCCGGCAGGTCCAACTGAATCCGCGGAAACGCGCACATGATCACGCATCTGACGCTGACCCCCGGTGCCTGGAGCCTGGACGGAGCCAGAGCTCTGGCGGGTGGTGGCACCGTTGTTGATCTCGACGGTTCCTGCTGGCCGCGGGTCGAGGCGGCGGCCGAGGTGGTGGCGCAGGCGGCGCGGGGCGAGCGGCCTGTCTACGGGATCAATACCGGCTTCGGCAAGCTCGCCAGCACCCGGATCGCGCCCGGTCAGATCGAGGAGCTGCAGCGCCGCCTCGTGCTCTCGCACATGTGCGGCTGCGGGTCGCCCGTGCCGGACCCGGTGGTGCGCCTCACGCTCGCGCTCAAGGCCGCGAGCCTCGCGCGCGGCCATTCGGGCGTGCGTCGGGCGACCATCGAGCTCCTGCTGGCGCTCCTGAACCACGACGCTCTGCCGGTGATCCCGGCCAAGGGCTCGGTCGGCGCCTCGGGGGATCTGGCGCCCCTCGCGCACCTCGCCGGCGCGCTGCTCGGGCTCGGCGACATCCGGCTCCGGGGCGAGATCATGGCCGCCGAACCCGCCCTGGCCGAGCTCGGGCTCGCGCCGCTGAAGCTCGCGGCCAAGGAGGGCCTGGCGCTGCTCAACGGCACCCAGGTCTCGACCGCGCTGGCCCTGGTCGCCCTGTTCGGCGCCAGGCGCGTGTTCGAGGCGGCGCTGGTCGCGGGTGCCATGAGCGTGGATGCGGCGCTCGGCAGCGACGTCCCGTTCGATGCCCGCCTCAACGCGCTGCGCGAGCAGCCGGGGCAGACCGTCGTGGCCGCGCGCCTGAGCGAGCTGCTCGCCGGCAGCGAGATCCGCGCCTCGCATCTCGAGTGCGACCGGGTGCAGGACCCCTACAGCCTGCGCTGCCAGCCCCAGGTGATGGGGCCGTGCCTGGAGCTGCTCGATGCGGGGCAGGCGACGCTCCTGCGCGAGGCGAACGGCGTCTCCGACAACCCGCTGGTCTTCCCCGAGGACGGCGCCATCCTCTCGGGCGGCAACTTTCATGCCGAGGCCGTCGGCCTCGCCGCCGATCAGATCGCGCTGGCGCTGGCCGAGACCGGCTCGCTCTCGGAGCGGCGCACGGCGCTGCTCACCGATGCCAGCCTCAGCCAGCTGCCCCCGTTCCTCACGCCGGACCCCGGGCTCAACTCGGGCTTCATGCTGGCGCAGGTCACCGCAGCGGCCCTGGCGAGCGAGAACCAGCACCTCGCGCATCCGGTCGCGATCGACAGCCGGCCGACCTCGGCGGGCCAGGAGGACCACGTCAGCATGGCGACCTACGCCGCCCGCCGCCTGCACGAGATGGTGGACAACGCGGCGCACATCGTGGCCGTCGAGCTGCTCGCGGCGGCTCAGGGCGTGGACATGCGGCGCCCGTTGCGCACCAGCCCGAAGCTGGAAACAGTCATCGAGCAGATCCGGAGGTCAAGTCCCTTCCTCCAGGAAGACCGGCCGCTCGCCCCCGACCTCCGGGCGGTCGCCGGCCTGATCCTGGCGGGCGGGCTCACCATGTGAGCCGGAAGTTTTGCGGAACCCCGTGGCCACAGCCCTCGTTGGCGTAGCGGCACCGTGAACTGATGCCAACGGAGGCACCCATGGACGTCGAGATCGGACTGCCGGGGCAGTCGCGCGAGGCGATCGGACGGATGCTCCACCGGCTGCTCGCCGACGAGCACGTCCTCTACG
This sequence comes from uncultured Geminicoccaceae bacterium, assembly GCA_964644915.1. Classification (GTDB taxonomy): domain Bacteria; phylum Pseudomonadota; class Alphaproteobacteria; order Geminicoccales; family Geminicoccaceae; genus CAZXYL01. Next base: position 443 of record CAZXYL010000047.1, on the reverse strand, counting down.
TCAAGACCCGGAACTACCACTGGAACGTGGTCGGGCCGCATTTCCACAGCCTGCACGAGATGTTCGAGGAGCAGTACAAGCAGCTCGCCCCGGCCATCGACGAGATCGCAGAGCGCGCCCGGACGCTCGGCGTCACGGCGCTCGGCAGCATGGGCCAGTTCCTGGACGAGGCCAGGCTGCACGAGGACAGCGGCGAGCCGCCCGACGCCCACACCATGCTGGCCAACCTGGTGCACGACCACGAGGCGGTGATCCAGCAGCTGCGGGGCGACGTCGAGGCCTGCGACGAGGAGCACAATGACCAGGGCACGGCCGACTTCCTCACCGGCCTCATGGAGATGCACGAGAAGATCGCCTGGATGCTGCGCGCGCAGGCCGCGGAGCGGTAGGCCTCAGCCTTTGATGCCGTAGACCAGCGTGATCTGACCGATCGCGCGCCGCGG
>CAZXYL010000046.1:0-1899 GCA_964644915.1 uncultured Geminicoccaceae bacterium | reverse complement strand
GGGCGGGTTGCCAGCGCGCGGGCTCGGCTTGGGTGAGTTCGCGGCGGGGTGGCCGGGGGGGGCTCCTTCCGGGCGCGTTGGTGCCGGGCGCCTGGTCGAATAGCAGTACCAGGTGGGGCGGGGGCCGGTGGGCGCCGTGCTGGCGCTGCGCGGCGCAATAGGCGAGCACCCGTTCCCGGTTGCCGCCCTCGTTGAGCCAGCGCGGCACCATGTGGCGCAGCACACCGCCGCTCGCCTCGCCCTTGCCGGTCACGATCAGCACGCACCGGCGCCCGGCCGCGTGGCTCTGCGTCAGGAACCGGGTCAGCCGGCCGTGCGCCTGCTCCTGGGTCTGCCCGTGCAGGTCGAGGATCTGCTCAATCTGGAGCTGACCGCGCTTGAGGCGCAGCCAGTTGCGCTTGTCGAGCCCGACGGGGCGGTCGGGGTCCAGCGCCGCGGCGCGGCGCGGCGTGCTCGGGCGCGGCACGGCGTTGGCCTCGCGCGCGGCCGGAGCCGGAGCAGGGGGCGCTGCCGGCGGTTCCTCCGGGGGCTCTGCCGGCTCGCGCCCGGGGAGCGGCCGGGTCCCGACCATGGCGCGTTGCCAAAGCGAGCGCTCCGCGTCGGTGAGATCGCGGCGGCGTCGCACGGCGGCGCTCCTTCAGCGCGCGCTGGTGCCCGGCGCCTCGTCGACGAGCAGGACCAGGAGGCGCCGCGGCCCGTGCGCGCCGAGCTGGAGCGTCTGCTCGATGTCCGCGGTGCGCGAGGGACCGGTGATGAAGTTCACCGAGCGCGGCGGCCCGCCCTGCTCCTCCCGCAGGAGGCGCCAGGCGTCCTCGTAGGCGCGCAGCACGCGCGCGGTCGGCAGGGCCACGATCGAGGTGTCCGGGAGGAAGGCGAGCGTGGTGGGATGGGCCGCATCCGAGAGGAGCATGAGCGTGCCGGTCTCGGCGATGCCGGCAAACGCCGTCGTCAGGCCCACTTCGTCCTCGTCCTCGGCGCGGCCGCGCCGCACGTCGAGCATGGAGGAGCGCCAGCCACCGCCATCGAGCAGCGGGTCGTCGGCCATGACCAGCTGCATGGGCAGGTTGTGCTCGCGCAGGAAATCCGCGACCGTCTCCGGCAGATTGGCAAGACGCCCGATACGCCGGACAATCGTCTGCACCGCCTGCGCCTGGGCCGTGAACAGCGCCACCCGCTCCTCGAGCGGCAGATCGGCGCGCGCGGGAATGATACCGGGCCGAGGATCGGCCAGCCGCGCGAGGGCCGTCCGGCGCGCCTCGTCGGCGGCAGGGCCGCTCCGGCCCAGCGCCTGGCGCAGCCGCCCGAGCACGAAGTCACGGGCATCGTGGGTCATCGGCCCGCTCGCTTGGCCTGCCACTGCGCCTGGAAGGTCCGGCCTTGCGGTGCGGGCATGTCGCGCGTCCCGGTCCAGCCGCCGGCGAGCGGCAAGGCACGAAAGCGTCCGCGCCTGCGGCCGAGCAGGCCCAAAAGCCCGATCGCGATCCGCGCGCCGAAGTGATAGAGCGCCGGCCGCCTGGCCGCGAACGCCCACAGCCCCAGGCCATAGCGCGCGGTCGGCGGGTTGAGCTGCTTTTTGAACTGCTCCTCGCGCCAGAACCGCATCAGCTTGGGCAAGGGGATGCGGACCGGGCAGACCTCCTCGCAGCGCCCGCAAAAGGTGGACGCGTTGGGCAGAGGATAGGCCTGCTCGATGCCGACGAAATTGGGCGTGAGCACCGCGCCCATGGGCCCGACGTAGACCCAGCCGTAGGCATGGCCGCCGGTCGCGAGGTAGACCGGGCAGTGGTTCATGCAGGCGCCGCAGCGGATGCAGCGCAGCATCTCCTGGAAGTGGGTCCCGATCATGCGGCTGCGGCCGTTGTCGACCAGCACGACGTGGAAGGCCTCGGGACCATCGAG
>CAZXYL010000045.1:0-9588 GCA_964644915.1 uncultured Geminicoccaceae bacterium | reverse complement strand
GGTGAGCACGGCGACGGCGAACCTCGCGGCGACGATCGCGTGGATATAGAAGCCGAAGCCGCAGGCCATGCCGATGCCGCCCACCACCCAGATGCTGGCGCCGGTGGTGGCGCCCACGACCTCGCGGTGCCCCTGGATGATGGCGCCGGCGCCTATGATGCTACGGGCTCGACTCGGCTCCGGGCGCGCTCAGGCACGCAGGTCCGCCATGGCCTCGGCCGGGATCACCGCGCCGGGATGGCTGATCACCCGCGCCGCGACCCGATTGCCCAGGCGAGCGGCGGCCTCCGGACCTTTCCCCAGCAGCCGCGCCGCCAGATAGCCCGCGTTCAGGCTGTCGCCTGCGGCCGTGCTGTCGACCACGCGCGCGACGGGCTCGGCCGGCAACCGCCCCGTGAAACCTTCCGATGACACATAGCAGCCGCCCGGCCCGAGCTTGACCACGACCTCGGCCACACCCAGCCGGTGCAGGCGCTCGGCACACGCCTTTGCGCTTTCGACCCCGAACAGCTCCTGCTCGTCGCCGAGCGTGGGCAGCGCAATGTCGGTCCGCCGCACCACGTCGTCGAAGGTGGTGCGCGCCACCTCGAGGTCCGGCCAGCCGGCGCGGCGGAAGTTGCTGTCGAACGCGATCCGGGCACCGCGGGCGCGGACCGTGTCGACCAGCCGGCACAGCATCGGCCGCTCGTCGGGCGCCAGGATCGAAAGCGTGATGCCCGAGAAATAGAGGAGATCGTGCCCCGCGAGCGCATCGGTCAGCCGCTCGGCCCGGCCCTCGCGCAGCATGTCACGCGCCGCGGACGCCGAGCGCCAGTAGGTGAAGGTGCGCTCGCCGGCGTCGTCCACCCGGATCGTGTACAGCCCGGGCAGCCGGCCCTTCAGGCGTGCCACGTGCTCGCAGCCGATCCCTTCGCTCTGCCAGAACGCCAGCATCTGCTCGCTGTAGACATCGTCGCCGAGCGCCGTGACGTAGTCGACCTGCAGATTGCGCTCGCGCGTGAGCCGGGCGAGGTAGACCGCGCAGTTGAAGGTGTCGCCCCCGAACGCCAGCTCCAGCTCGACATCGCTGCGGTGACGCAACTCGATCATGCACTCGCCGATGCTGGCGACCCGGATCGTCCCGTCTGGCACAACTTGCGCTTTCGCCTATGCTGCGCGGCTCAGGCTCTGGCCGAGCGCGCCTGCCACCTCCTCGGCCAGCGCCATCGACGCGGTGAGCCCGGGCGATTCGATCGCGAACAGGTTGACCAGCCCCGGCACGCCGTGCTCGCGCGGCCCCTGCACGATGAAATCGGCCGCAGGCGCGCCCTTGGGGCCGATCTTGGGGCGGATGCCGGCGTAGCCCGGCTCGATCGCCCCGTCCTTCAGGTTCGGGTAGTACCTGCGCACCGCATCGTAGAAGACCTCCGCGCGCTTCGGGTCGACGTCGTAGTCGATCTCCTCGACCCACTCGACGTCGGGGCCGAAGCGGCTCTGGCCGCCGAGATCGATGGTGACGTGGATGCCGAGGCCGGCCTGCTCGGGCACCGGATAGACGAGGCGCGAGAACGGCCGGGCGCCCGCGAGCGTGTAGTAGTTGCCCTTGCAGAAGTAGGCGGTGGGGATGGTCGCAGGGTCCTGCCCTTCGATGTTGCGGGCGATCGCCGGCGCATGCAGCCCGGCGCTGTTGACCACCAGCCGTGCCTTCAGCGTCATCGGCGTCGCGCCGCCGACCTCGAGCTCGAGCCCGCCATCCGCCACCCTGCCGCGCTCGAGCGGTGCATTGAAGGCGATCATGGCGCCGTGGTCCTCGGCGTCGCCCTCGAAGGCGAGCATGAGCGCGTGGCTATCGATGATGCCGGTGGACGGCGAGAGCAGGGCCGCGGTGCAGAACACCTCGGGCTCGAGCTCCCTGGCCCGGGCCGGCTCCAGCCACTCCAGGTCGTGGACGCCGTTGGCCTCCGCCTTGGCGCGGATCTGCTCCAGCGTCGCGATCTGGTCCTCGCTGGTGGCCACGATCAACTTGCCGCAGCGCCGATGCGGCACGCCGTGCTCGGCGCAGTAGGCGTAGAGCAGGTGCTTGCCGGCCACGCACGAGCGCGCCTTGAGCGAGCCCGTGGGATAATAGATGCCGGCGTGGATCACCTCGCTGTTGCGGGAGCTGGTCCCGGTGCCGATCATCTCGGCGGCGTCGAGCACGATCACCTCGCGCCCGGCCATGGCGAGATGACGGGCCACGGCGAGGCCCACCACGCCGGCGCCGATCACCACACACTCCACCTCGTCCATCCGCACGTCCTCAGCTGAGCAGACTGTCGAGCTCGTCCTCGGGCACGCCGGCCGCACGCGCCGCCTCGCCGATCTCGTGCCAGCTGCGCTCGTCGATCTCGATGCCGTTCTCCAGGCGCCCGGCGCGCCGGCGGCGTTCGGGCTCGCCCGGGGCCAGGACCTCCTCGAAGCCCTCGCGCACCCGCGATGCCTTCATCCAGGCGAGCAGCGCGCCGGTCTCACGGTCCAGGGCGCGGCGATCGCCCAGCGCGTCGGGGTCGATGATGATGGAGAGCATGTTGTTGATGATGCCGCCGGTGCGCGCATGCTCCGGCTGGATCGTCCGGCCGCCGGTGAGCGCGCCCGCGAGCAGCTCGCAGATCACGGCCAGCCCCGAGCCCTTGTGCTCGCCCATGGCGATCAGCGCACCCCGCGGCTCCCGATACATGACCGCGGGGTCGCGGGTCGGCCGGCCGGTGGCGTCGAGGATGGCGCCCTCGGGCACGGGCACGCCCTTGTTCATCGCCACCCGCACCTTGCCCATGGCGACCCTGGCCGTCGCCATGTCGAGCAGCACGGCGGGGCCGTCCGGGCCGGGCAGCGCGGCGCAGAAGGGATTGGTGCCGAAGCGGGCGTCCGCGCCGCCGAACGGCGCCTGCAGCGGCTCGTGGTCGACGCCGTTGACGAAGTGCACCGAGGCGAAGCCGCCGCGCGCGCACTGCTCGCCCCAGTGCCCGATGCGGCCGAGATGGAAGCTGTTGCGGATCGCGATCAGCGCCACGCCCTGTTCGGCCGCGCGCGCCATGCCGAGCTGCATCGCCTCGTGGCCGATCACCTGCCCGTAGCCGCGGCCGCCCTCGATCACGAGGACGGCGCCGCGCTCGCTCACGACCTCCGCGTGGCGGTTCGGTGTCAGCCGGCCGGCCTGTACGGCCTCGACGTAGGCGGGCAGCATGCCCACGCCGTGCGAATCGTGGCCGGTCAGGTTCGCTTCGATCAGATGGTCGGCAACCAGCGCCGGCTCCCGTTCGCTGCTGCCGCAGGCGGCGCAGATGGCGCAGGTCAGCGCATGCAGGGTCTGGCTCGTGACGAGGGGCATGGCGGGTCCCGGGCTGCCGGTCGCGGGTGCGAGCGGCCCAGGCGTACGTAGCCCAATTCCCGAACCGGCAACAAGGGGCCATTCCGCCGGGGCGGGCTGCCCGGCTCGCGTGCCCTACCTGCTGGCGGCCGGGCTCCCGAGCTTCGCCGCCACGATCAGGTTCTGCAGGCGCCGCTCCGCCAGTGCCCGGGCGTGAAAGCTCCGGAATTCGGCGCGCGCCCGGAGCTCCGGCCGCTCGAGCAGCCAGCCGCAGATCTCCGCGCGCTCGGCCGAGGTGAAAAAGCAGTCCAGGATCGCCTGCACCTGGTTCCAGTACGTCTCGCTCTCAACGTAGCGCCGAAGTGTCTGCGCCCCCCCGATCTGCAGCAGGAACTGGCGATGGAGTTCGGGCGAGAAGGTCGACAGGAAGCGTTCGCCGGCCTGCTCGAGGATCCCGATCACGTCTGTGTCCACCCGCTCTGCCATTGGCGTCTTCCTTTCTTCGCGAGGCCCTTTTGGCAGCAACACCTCAGGCTAGCGGGGAGACCCGGCGGGCCGGTGTGAAGTGGCTCACACCCCTGGCTTTTCCTACGACCGGGCGTTAAGCGCGGCATTAACGCACGCCGGTGTCTAATCGGGCGGTGCCGCACCCGACGGCCCACAGTAGAAAGCAGAGCCCCATGCCCCACGAGGTCCCCCCACACCGGCGCGCGGGCCGCTGATGGCCGAGCAGGAGCATCAGATCGGGCGCGTCGTGTGCGTGTCCGGCTCCCAGGTCATCGTGATCATCGACCCGGTCGGTGAGCCCGGCGACGTCTCGGGGCTCCTGAAGAAGGGCGGTCTGGTCAAGATGCGCATGCCGGGCACGCGCGTGTTCGGTATGGTGACCGGGCTCAGCGTGCCCGTGCCGGCCCACGGCGTCGGCGCCGAGATCCGCCTGGCCGAGCTGGAGCTGATCGGCGAAGTCAAGGACGGGCGCCGCGACGGGCGGAGCTTTCGGCGCGGCATCCGCATCTACCCGGCGCTGGGCGACGCCGTCTGGTCGGTGACCACCGGCGATTTGGCCGAGGTCTACGCGCCGTCGGCGAGATCCACGATTCGTATCGGCACGATCCACCAGGACCAGTCGCGGCCGGTCTTCGTCTCGCCGGACGACCTCCTGGGCAAGCACTTTGCGATCCTCGGCACCACCGGCTGCGGCAAGTCCTGCGCGGTGACCCTGATCCTGAAAGCCATCCTGGAGCAGCACCCGAACGCGCACGTCGTCGTCCTGGACCCGCACGACGAGTATGCGCAGGCCTTCGGCGAGAGCGCCGAGGTCCTCGGGCAGGAGACCCTGCAGCTGCCGTACTGGTTCCTGAACTCGGAGGAGATCGCGTCCGTGATCCTGGGTCCCAAGCACGCCCTGGGCAACGCCGACGCCATCTGTGCGATTCTCAACGAGTTCATCCCGGCGGCCAAGCGGGCCTATCAGAAGGGCGAGGACCCGGGCCTGCCGATCACGGTCAACACGCCGGTCCCCTATCGCCTGAGCGATCTCAACCGGCTGCTCGACACCACCATGGGGCGGCTGGAGAAGCCCGAGAACCTGGCCCCGTACCGCTGGCTCAAGAGCCGGCTCGAGGTGCTGGCGACGGATTCGCGCTTCGCCTTCATGTTCGGCGGCATCGCCGTGCAGGACAACATGGCGAAGATCCTCTCCCGCATCCTGCGCATCCCGGTCGAGGGCAAGCCGATCAGCATCGTCGACCTGTCCGGCGTGCCCTCGGAGATCCTCAACATCGTCGTCTCGGTGCTCTGCCGGATGACCTTCGACTTCGCGCTCTGGAGCCGGGCCAGCCAGCCGATCCTGCTGGTGTGCGAGGAGGCGCACCGCTATGCGCCGGCGGATGCGCGCTCGGGCTTCGAGCCGACCAAGGAGGTGCTCGCCCGGATCGCCAAGGAAGGGCGCAAGTACGGCGTCTCCTTGTGCATGATCAGCCAGCGCCCCTCCGAGCTCGCGCCGTCCATCCTCTCGCAGTGCAACACCACCTTCGCCTTCCGCATGACGGGGTTGCGCGACCAGGAGATCGTGCGCGGGATCACCGCGGACAGCGCCTATGGCCTCTTGGACTTCCTGTCCTCGCTCGGCGATGCCGAGGCGGTGGTCGTGGGCGAGGGCGTGCCCCTGCCGCTGCGGGTGTGCTTCGATCGGCTGCCGCCCGAGCAGCAGCCGCGCAGCGGCACGGCCTGCTTCTCCGAGCGCTGGCAGGAGGACGCCGAGACCGAGATCTTCGTCGCCGAGGTCGTGCAGCACTGGCGCCGCCAGCAGCGCTAGCGCCGGCACCTCATCCGAGCGGACCTCTGCCGGACGGCGGCGCGCCGGGTGCGATCCCCTACGCGAACTCGACCTGGCCGTCGGTTTGGCCCAGCCAGACGAGCAGCGATTCGACCGGCTGCGGCCGCGAGATGAAGTAGCCCTGGCCGAGATTGCAGCCGAGGCTGCGCAGCACCGCCAGGTGCGCCTCGCTCTCGAGGCCCTCGGCGACGACGGCCATGCCGAGATTATGCGCGAGGTCGATGGTCGAGCGGACGATCACCAGGTCCGGCTCGCTGTCGGTCATGTTCGAGACGAACGATCGGTCGATCTTGAGCTCGTCGAGCGGCAGGCGCTGGAGATGCGAGAGCGAGGAATAGCCGGTCCCGAAGTCGTCGATCGAGAGGCGCAGGCCGAGCTCGTGCAGCCGGTGCAGGTTCTGCTGCGCATGGCCCGGATCGGGCATGACCGCACTTTCGGTCAGCTCGAGCGTGATCCGGCCGGGATCGACCTGCCAGCGCTCCAGGAGGTCGGCCACCATGCCGGGCAGCTCCTCGTCGTGCAGGCTGCGGCTGGAGAGATTGACCGCGAGACTGATCTCGAGGTCGGCGCGCTGCCACTCGGCGAGCTGCGCCATCGCGGTATCGAAGCTCCAGCGCGTGAACGGCTGGATCATGCCGCTGCGCTCGGCCTGGGGTACGAACTCGGCGGGCGAGATGCGGCCGTGCGCCGGATGGTTCCAGCGCGCGAGCGCCTCGACGCTGGAGACCCGCCCGGTGCGCAGGTCGAGCTTCGGCTGATACTCGAACGACAGCTGGCCGCCGTCGATGGCCTGGCGCAGCGCCGCCGACACGGTCAGGTGGCGGAGCGAGTTGCGGTCCTTGGTGCGGTCGTAGGCCTGAACCGCGCAGCCGCTGCGCTTGGCGGCGTACATCGCCACGTCGGCGCACTGCATGAGCTTGCTCCCCTGGCGCGCGTGCTCGGGGAACATGGCGATGCCGATGCTGATCCCGACGTCCAGACGCAGCCCGTCGATGACGTCGAACGGCCGGGCGATGGCGTCGACCACGCGCTGCGAGACCGACCATGCCCGCTCCAGGTCCGAGGCGGGCGGGAGCAGGATCGCGAACTCGTCGCCGCCCAGGCGGGCGATCGTGTCGGTGCCGCGGATGCAGTGCTGCAGGCGGTCGGCCACGGTGGTGAGCAGCCGGTCACCGACCTGATGGCCGAGGGTGTCGTTGACCTCCTTGAAGCGGTCGAGGTCGAGCAGGAGCAGGGCCAGCGGCTTCTCCTCGCGCGTGGCGATCCGGAGCGCCTGCGTCAGGCGATCCTGCAGCAGCACGCGGTTGGGCAGCCCGGTCAGCGCGTCGTGCAGGGCCTGATGGCGCAGCTTCTCCTCCTGCATCTTGGCCCAGGTGATGTCGCGGACGATGGCGACGACCACGCGCTCGTCGTCGATCAGGGCGGGGCGCAGCGCGACCTCGACCGGAAACGGCGAGCCGTCGCTGCGGCGTGCCATGCCCTCGAGCCGGCCGGCGCCGGCGACACGGCCGTCGCGGCCGACCCGGCGGTAGCGCTCGATCGCGGGGAACAGGGCGGAGATATGTCGGCCGCGCAGCGCGTCGCCGGCGCAGCCGAAGATCCGGACCGCCGCCTCGTTCACCGTCGCGACGCGACCGTCGCCGTCGAACGAGAGGATGCCATCGAAGCTCTGTTCGACGATGTTGCGCATCAGCGCGTCGGTCCGCTGCAGCGTGGCCCGCTGGGCGATGGCGAGCTCCGCCTGGCTGCGGTCCAGGATGTGGGCGAGCTCGGTGCCGTAGCGGAGGAGGAGCGGCTGGCGGTGCGAGGCGACCTGTCTGGCGAGCATGCGTTGCACCCGGGCAGTGGCGAGGCTGTGGTACGCCAGCCGAGCTTAAGCGATTCGCAGTAAGCGAATTGTTGAAAGGTTTCGTAAACTCGCGACCGAGCGCCTGCCATCACCGAGCTTTGATCGGCCGCGCGTTGCCCGCCGGCGCTGTTGCGCCGATGCTTCGGGCAGCGGCACCTTCTTGGGGACGGTGGACCAATGCTCCAAAGATCGCTGGCCAGCGTGATCTGTCTGTTGCTCACGACACCGCTCGCCGCCGATCCGAGCGTCTGGCAGCGCGAGTGGCCGAACACCGATTTCGCCCGGCACGACGTCGACTATGGCGAGATCATCTCGGGCGGGCCGCCCAAGGACGGCATCCCATCGATCGACGACCCCCGGTTCGTGCCGGTCGCCGAGGCCGATCTGCCGGCCAACGAGCCGGTGATCGGCCTCGTCATCGACGGCGACGCGCGCGCCTACCCGCTGCGCATCCTGATCTGGCACGAGATCGTCAACGACGTGGTCGGCGGGGTGCCGGTCGCGGTCACCTTCTGCCCGTTGTGCAACACCGGCATCGTGTTCGACCGCCGCCTCGACGGCGAGGTGCTGGAGTTCGGTACCACCGGCAAGCTGCGCAAGTCCGACCTGGTGATGTACGACCGCACCACCGAGAGCTGGTGGCAGCAGTTCCTCGGCGAGGCGATCGTCGGCGAGCTCACCGGCAAGCGGCTCGCGATGCTGCCCGCCCACGAGCCGGTGATCGGCCTCGTCATCGAGGGCGACGCGCGGGCCTATCCCTTGCGCATCCTGATCTGGCACGAGATCGTCAACGACGTGGTCGGCGGCGTGCCGGTCGCGGTCACTTTCTGCCCGTTGTGCAACACCGGCATCGTGTTCGACCGCCGCCAGGGCGGCCTGGTGCTGGAGTTCGGCACCACTGGTAAGCTGCGCAACTCCGACCTTGTGATGTACGACCGCGCCACCGAGAGCTGGTGGCAGCAGTTCGTCGGCGAGGCGATCGTCGGCGAGCTCACCGGCAGCCGTCTCGCGATGCTGCCCTCACGCCTCGAATCCTTCGCGAACTTCGTCGAGCGGGCGCCGGACGGCCGGGTGCAGGTCGCCAGCGCCGGCGCGCTGCGCGGCTACGGCCGCAATCCCTATGTCGGCTACGACACGTCGCCCGCGCCGTTCCTCTACCGCGGGCCGCTGCCCGAGCAGATCGCGCCGCTGGCGCGCGTGATCCGGGTCGACGATGAGGCGTGGGCGCTCGACCTGCTGCGGGCGAAGGGCGCGATCACCACCGCCGATGGCCTGAAGATCACCTGGCAGCCGGGCCAGGTTTCGGCGCTGGATCGGGGCACGATCGCCGAGAGCTTCGACGTCGGCAACGTCCTGGTCCAGAGGCGGACCGCCGCCGGCTGGGAGGACGCGGTCTACAGCGTCGACTTCGCGTTCGCCTTCCGCGCGTTTTACCCGAACGGCACCATCCACCTGAAGTGATGCGCGGCAGGTCGCAGCTTCTCGCGGCGTGGTCCGCCGGCTATGCTGACCGCATGGTCGAGGGCGAGCGGCAGACGAGCGATGGGGGCGGCGAGCGGGCCGGACGGCTGCGCGCCGAGGCGGCGCTGCGCGAGAGCGAGGCGCGCTTTCATCTGCTCGCCGATTCGATTCCGCAGCTGGCATGGATGGCGCGTCCGGACGGCTGGATCTTCTGGTACAACAAACGGTGGCACGACTACACCGGCACGACGCTCGAGGAGATGGAGGGCTGGGGCTGGCGCAAGGTCCATCACCCCGATCACGTCGATCGCGTGGTGGCGCGGATCCAGCGCTCCTGGCAGACCGGCGAGCCCTGGGAGGACACCTTTCCGCTCAAGGGGCGGGACGGCGGCTGGCGCTGGTTTCTGTCCCGTGCGCTGCCGGTCCATGACGAGGCCGGCCGCGTGACGTGCTGGTTCGGCACCAACACCGACATCACCGAGCTGCGCGAGGCCGACGAGCGCCAGAAGCTGCTGCTCGCCGAGCTCAACCACCGGGTCAAGAACACCCTAGCTGCCGTGCAGTCGCTGGCCGGCCAGACGCTGCGCAGCGCGGACTCGCTCGAGGCCTTCGGCG
>CAZXYL010000044.1:0-3443 GCA_964644915.1 uncultured Geminicoccaceae bacterium | reverse complement strand
GGGTGCGCGCGCACCTCGCGCTCGAACACGAAGATCTCGCGCTCCGGCATCAGCTCGCGCAGGTGATCGTAGGTTCTACCGTTGCCCAGGCCGAGCTCGAGCACCGGCCCGGGCACGTCACGGATGTGTGCCGCCGCCATGTTCAGGCAGGCGCGCTGCGCCTCCAGGCGCCGGATGAAGCTGTCGAGACGGCTCACGATATCATCCCCGCAGAAGGTGCGCTGGCGCGTATGTAGCGGGTTCGCGCATCGCCCGCATCGGCGATTCACGGCAGCCCTTGTTGCCTGCCCGAGCATGGTTGCTATTCTGGCGCTGCTTGTCCGGCCATGCCTCGCGCGTACCCGGCTCCTGCCCCGATGCGCCAGAGCGGGCCGCGACCGATGCGGTGCCGTCGCGCGCTGTGCGGCGGCGCCCGCAAGCAGGGAAGGGAGAGCGAGATGAAGACCAGCCGCAGACGATTGCTCGGTACGGCGGGCGCGCTCGGCGCCAGCGCGGCCATCAGCCGCTTCGGCGTCCGCCGGCTCCGCGCCCAGGAGACGATCAAGATCGGCGGCCAGGGCGCGCTCTCGGGCGCGCACGCCGACTACGGCCGCCAGATGCGCATGGGCGCGCTGCTCGCGATCGAGGAGATCAACGAGCAGGGGGGTGTCCTGGACCGGCAGCTCGAGCTCAACTTCCTGGACGAGGAGCTGCGCCCGGACGTCGCCGTGCGCAACGCGCGCATGCTGGTCGACGACTGGGGCGCCGATTTCCTGGTCGGCGTCGATTCGAGCGGCTCGGCTATGGCGGTCGGGCCCGTGCTCGCCGAGCTCAACCGGGTCGGCATCTTCACCCATGCCGCCACGCATCGGCTCACCGAGGAGCTGGTCTACGAGGAGGGCATCCAGCAGATCTTCCGCAGCTCGGTCCCCGTCTACCAGGACTCGATCCTGGCCGCCCTGATCTTCAAGGACATGCCCGAGATCAGGCGCTGGGCGAACATCGGCGCCGACTACGAGTACGGCCACGTCGCCTGGCAGCTGTTCAAGGACACGCTGAGCCAGCACCGCGACGACGTCGAGTTCGTGGCCGAGGCCTGGGCGCCGTTTCAGACCCTGGACTTCAGCGGCCACGTCTCCTCGGTCATGGCCCAGCAGCCGGACGCCGTCTTCGCCACGCCCTGGGCCGGCGAGGCGGTCTCGATGCTGCGCGCCGCGCTGATCATGGGCGCTTTCGAGAGCCTCCACGCCTGGTGGCAGGCCATGGGCGCCTCGGTCGACGTGCTGGAAGGCCTGGGCGGCCAGGTCGAGCGCTTCAACGACAAGCTCTGGGCCACGGGGCGCTACATCTTCACCTGGTCCGAGCCCGAGACCGAGAGCGTCAATCAGGAGTTCGTATCGACTTTCGAGCAGCGCTGGGGCCGCTTCCCCAACTACTCGGCCGAGACCACCTACGCCGCTGTCCACGCCATCAAGGCGGCGGTCGAGCAGGCCGGCAGTGTCGAGACCGGCGACGTGATCGCGGCGCTCGAGGGGCTGGAGCTGGTGAGCCCGGCCGGTCGCCGCGTGTTCCGGCCCGAGGATCATCAGGCGGTCTATACCGTGCCCGCCGGTCGCGTCGCGGTGCTCGACGAGTACCCGATCCCGGTGATCGGCGCCGATCTCAGGGTGTTTTCGCCGGAAGAGTACTTCCGCTGGCCGCCCTTCGAGCCGATCGGCTAGTTGTGCAGGCGCGAACAGATGCTTTTTGACTTTGTCATACCCGGACTTGATCGGGGCATCCATGTTGCAGGGCCCTCGCCGCCCGAACCTGGATTGCCGGGTCAAGCCCGGCAATGACAATGAATGAGGCGAATGCATCTGGACACTTAGCTCGGGAGCGCCCGGGGCTGCGGCCGGGTCCCGGGCGCCACCGCTTTCGGCCGCGGTGACGGGAGCGGGTGGCGCCTGTGGAGATTTACCTTTATCAGGGCCTGATCGGCCTGACGTATGCCATGTACTTATGGCTGCTGGCGGCCGGCCTCACGATCGCATTCGGCGTCCTGGGTGTGCTGAACTTCGCCCACGGCTCCCTCTACATGCTGGGCGCCTACTTCACTTTCACGCTCTACGGCGTCCTCGGCCTCAACTTCTGGCTCGCGGTGCTGCTCAGCGCGCTCGGCGTGGCGGTGGTCGGCGCGGTCATGGAGCGCTTCTTCTTCCGCCAGATCTACAGCCTCGATCTGCCCTTCCAGCTGCTCCTGACCTACGGCTTCGTGCTGATCCTCGACGACGTCGTGAACATGATCTGGGGCGGCATGTTCCTGATCCCGCCGCTGCCGCCGTTCTTCGAGGGTGCCGTCTTCCTCTTCGGCCGGCCGTTCCCGGTCTACAACCTGTTCATTCTCGGCGCCGGCGTGCTGGTGGGCGTGCTGCTGTGGCTGGGCTTCGATCACACCTGGTGGGGCCGCATCGTGCGCGCGGCGGCCTGGAGCCGGGAGATGACCTCAGCGCTGGGCCTGAACGCGCCGCGCGTGTTCACGATGGTGTTCATGCTGGCGGCGGCGCTCGCCGCGCTCGGCGGCGCGCTCAGCATCCCGGTGCGGCCGGTCTCGCCCGGCATGGGCGTGGCGATGATCGTGCAGGCCTTCATCGTCACCGTCATCGGCGGGCTCGGCAACCTCAAGGGCGCCTTTGTCGGCGCCCTGATCGTAGGCCTGCTCTCCGCCTACGGCACCATGCTGTTCCCGATGTTCGAGCTGTTCCTGCCCTACGTCGTCATGGCCCTGGTGCTGCTCTTGCGCCCGCAGGGGCTGCTCGGAGGCCGCGCGTGAGCCCGCCCGTGCGCGGCGCGCTCGTCGCACTCGGCATACTGGTGCTCGCGAGCGTGCCGCTCTGGGCCGGCAGCTACTTCACCTATCTTGCCCTGCGGGTGATGCTGCTCGCGCTGTTCGCGCTCGGCTTCAACCTGCTGCTCGGCTACACCGGCCTGCTCTCCTTCGGTCAGGCGGGCTTTTTCGCCACCGGCGCCTACGTCTGCGCGCTCATCCTCCTGCAGGCGCCCTCGCTGCTGGTGGGGCTCGCAGGCGGCATCCTCGCTGCCGGCGTGATCGCGCTCGTGCTCGGCTACCTCTCGGTGCGCCTGACCGAGATCTACTTTGCCATGCTGACGCTGAGCTTCGGCATGATGATCCATTCGCTGATCTGGCGCTGGCGCGACGTCACCGGCGGCGACGACGGCCTGGTCGGCGTCCCGAGGGCGCCGCTCGAGATCCCGCCCGTGCTCAGCATCGATCTGTCGGAAATCGGCGCCTATTACTACGTCGTTTTGGCCGCGACCCTGCTCGCGGTCTGGCTGATGTACCGCATCGTGCGCTCGCCACTCGGCCTCACCTTTCAGGCGATCCGCGACAGCGCGGTGCGCGCGAGCTTCGTGGGCGTGCCGATCCGGACCTATCGTCTCGTCGCCTTCGTGATCGCCGGCCT
>CAZXYL010000043.1:0-1735 GCA_964644915.1 uncultured Geminicoccaceae bacterium | reverse complement strand
CGGCGTGGTGGTCGTGGTCTGTCTGCTGGCAAGCGCTTTGGGCGTCCGGGTCGCGGTGCGGGTCGATCCAGGGCGGGCCCTGGTCGGCTGATGCAGGCTGCGGCCGCAACGAGCGCGCTTGTCGAGCTGCGCGGCATCTCGAAGCATTTCGGCGAAGGCGAGACGCGCGTTGATGCCCTGCGTGAGGTGACGCTCAGTCTAGGCGCGGGTGAGGTGGTCGGGCTATTGGGACCGAGCGGCTCGGGCAAGAGCACGCTCCTCAACGTCATCGGCTGCATCGTCGAGCCAAATGAGGGATGGATGCGGCTCGACGGCGAGGTCGTTTACGATGACCGATGGCAGCGCGGTGACCTGCGCCGGCTGAGGCTGGAGAAGATCGGCTTCATCTTTCAGTTACATAACCTGCTGCCGTTCCTCGACAGTACTGACAACGTCGCGCTGGTGCTCCACCTGGCGGGCTGTCCGAAGGACGACTCGAAGCGGCGCGCGATTGAGCTCCTCGAGTACCTGCAGGTCGGCCATCGCAAGCACGCCATGCCATCCCAGCTCTCGGGCGGCGAGGCGCAGCGCGTGGCGATCGCCCGGGCGCTGGCCAATCGACCTCGGATCATCCTCGCCGATGAGCCGACCGCTGCGCTCGACTCCGAGCGCGCCGGCATCGTGATGGACCTTCTTCGCAAGCTCGCAGCCGAGCAGCAGGCGGCGATCATCGCGGTCACCCACGACGAAAAGATCATCGGCCGTTTCGACCGCATCTTCCGGCTGCGGGATGGACAGCTCGTGTCGCCGAGTGTTTGACGCGGCAGCGAAACGCGAATGCAATCGGGGGCGCGGGGTAGACTCGACCGGGAAGCCATCGCGGACGGCGGACATGAAGTTGGTGCCGCGTCACTATCGTAGTTCACTCGTGCCCGATTCGCATGACCATGCCGCCCCGGGGCGGTTCAGCTCGGAATGCGTGACGGTGGAGAGATCCGCCACGTCCTTTTCGGTAAAGGGGTGAGGGGGATCATGATCGAACGCTAGTAGCCGCGCTCGCGGCGGGCGGGTGCGGATTTCGCGAGTCGCCGGGCGTTGCGGCGGATGCGGCCGTAGTAGGGGCTGAGCACGGGCGCGAGCGCTGCGGTGTTCGCAGCGAGCATGCCGAGCGATGCCGCCCGGGATCGGGCCGCGGCGCCATCGACCACGCGCGCGATCGCCTGTGGCCCCGGCGCCGCGGTCGAGCCGAGGATCCGGGCGGCGACGCGCATCTCCCGGTACCAGAGCTGCACCAGCTGCATCTGCATGGCCGCCCACCAGCTCACGATTGCCGGTCCCGCCGCGAGCGCCGCCTCGACCTTCTCGACCCCCATGCGGCTGATCTCGGGGTGATCGGCCGGGCGCAGGCCCATGGCCGCCGCCGCGAGCAGCGCCGTCCGCTGCGCGATCAC
The DNA here is from genome assembly GCA_964644915.1 of uncultured Geminicoccaceae bacterium. Taxonomy (GTDB): domain Bacteria; phylum Pseudomonadota; class Alphaproteobacteria; order Geminicoccales; family Geminicoccaceae; genus CAZXYL01. Next base: position 305 of record CAZXYL010000043.1, on the reverse strand, counting down.
GGCCTGCGCGCCCATGCCGGCATTCGCCGCCTGGACCGCGGCCTGCGCCAGCCCCGCGCTCGCCCGCGCCACCAGGCGCCCCTCCCGCTCGATCGACGACCTGCGGCTCATGGCGTTTCCTCTCTTTCGTGCCCTCGTCGGCAACCATCATGTGGGCGCACCCCCGCCCGCTTGCCCGGGCCCAAGGCGCCGCAGCAGCAAAACGCCGCAGCTGATGAGATCGTGCCGAGACGTGACGTCCCGAAAGGTCAGGCCTTGACGCCGGCGCCGAGAGCGGGCTCCGCGTCCGGGTCGAGCGGCCAGCG
>CAZXYL010000042.1:0-16060 GCA_964644915.1 uncultured Geminicoccaceae bacterium | reverse complement strand
TGGTCGGAGCGGCCGGATTCGAACCGGCGACCCCCAGTCCCCCAGACTGATGCGCTACCAGGCTGCGCTACGCTCCGACCGTGGCGGACTCGTGAACTATAGGGTGCCGGCGGCGCCGCGACAACCGCTTCAGCCGAGGGTCTCGCGCAACGCCTCGCGCAGCGAGAGCAGCTCGTCGCGCAGCCGCCTGAGGCGCTCGCGCGCAACGGGTGGCAGCGCGGCGACCTCGTGGCCGACCGGGTCGGCGGCCTCCGCGGCCTCGAACTCCTCCTCGGCGGCGGGGTGGCTCGGCCGCGCCGCGGACGGATGGGCGCCCGCGCCGCCGTTCTCGTGCCCTTCCCCACCGCCCCGCCGCTGCGACCTCAGGAGCTTCTGCGCGCCCTTGATGGTGTACCCCTCGTCGTACAGGAGCGAGCGGATCTGGCGCAGAAGGTCGACGTCCTCGGGGCGGTAGTAGCGCCGCCCGCCGCCCCGCTTGAGCGGCCGCACCTGCGGGAACTTGCTCTCCCAGAAGCGCAGCACGTGCTGCGCCACGTCGAGCTCGCCCGCCACCTCGCTGATGGTCCGGAACGCCGCCGCCGACTTGCGCCCGCCGCCGCGCGCGCGCCCCGCAGCCTCCGCACTCTGTTGGGCCGGATCCGCCATCACTCGTCCTCCCGCTCGGCTGCGGCGCCATTGATGCGATCCTTGAGCACCTGAGAGGGTCGGAACACCAGCACCCGGCGCGGCATGATCGGGACCTCCTCCCCGGTCTTCGGGTTGCGCCCGACGCGCTGCCCCTTGTGGCGCACGGAGAAGGTCCCGAACGACGAAATCTTCACCACCCCGTCGGTGACCAGTGAATCGCCGATTTCATCCAGAATGGAGTCAACCAATTCCGCGGACTCGCTCCGCGAGAGGCCCACCTCCTGGTAGACCGCCTCGGCAAGATGCGCTCTGGTCAAGGTTCTACCTTTCATGCCTCTCGCGCCTCTGCAAGTCTAGGAAAAAAACCTAACTGTTACAGCGGCTTCCGTCAACAGACGAAGCTCCTGTCTCGATCCGGCCCGACAGCCTGTGGATTTCTTCGGAGTTTTTACCAGCGGACGACGGCGGCGCCCCAGGTGAAACCGCCACCCATGGCGTTGAAAACCAAGAGTTGATGCGGCCGCAAAAGCCCGGCGTCCGCGGCGTCCGCGAGCGCCAAAGGGATCGATGCGGCCGAGGTGTTGGCATGGCGGTCGACCGTGACCAGAACCCGCTCCGCCGGCAGCCCGAGCCGCCGGGCGACGCCGTCCAGGATCCGACGATTGGCCTGGTGCGGCACCAGCCAGTCGATCGCGTCCACGCCCAGGCCGACGGCGTCGAGGACGTGCAGGCTCGCCGCCGAGAGCGTGGTGACGGCATGCCGGAACACCTCGCGCCCGTTCATCCGCAGGTGCCCGGTGGTACCCGTCGACGAGGGGCCGCCGTCGACGTAGAGGTCCTCGTAATGGCGGCCGTCGCTGCCGAGATGGGTCGCCAGGACGCCGCGGTCGGCGGTCGTGCCGATACCGGTCTCGGCGCGCAGGACCGCGGCCCCGGCGCCGTCGCCGAAGAGGACGCAGGTGCTGCGGTCGGTCCAGTCCAGGATGCGGGAGAACGTCTCGGCACCGATCACCAGCACGTGCCGCGCCTGACCCGCCTTGATGAAGTTGTCCGCGATCGCGAGCGCGTAGACGAACCCGCTGCACACCGCCTGAACATCGAACGCGGCGCCCCGGGTCATGCCGAGCTTGCGCTGCACGGCCGCGGCGCAGGCCGGGAAGGTGTTGTCGGGGGTCGAGGTGGCGACCACGACGAGATCGATGCGGGCGGGCGACAGATCGGCGCGCTCGAGCGCCTGGCGGGCGGCGGCGGTGGCCAGGTCCGAGGTGAGCTCATCCTCGGCCGCGATATGACGCTCGCGGATGCCCGTGCGCTCGACGATCCATTCGTCACTGGTGTCGACGATCCTGGCCAGATCGTCGTTGGTCAGCACCTTCGCCGGCAGATAGGCGCCAACACCGACGAACCTTGCCCGCAGCATCAAGACGCCCGCGCGTGCCGTGTGCGAAGCGTTTCCTCGTCCTCCAGCCGGTTGAGCTCGGCCGTGATCCGTTCGTTGGTGCCCTTCTGCACCAGGTCGGCCGCGACCCCGATCGCATTGGCGAAGCCCAGAGCATCGGTGCCGCCGTGGCTCTTCACCACGATCCCGTTCAGGCCCAGGAACATCGCGCCGTTGTAGCGGCGCGGGTCGAGGCGCTGGCGCAGCTGATCGAGCGACGGCCGGGCGAGCGCATAGCCCAGCCGCGCCAGCCAGGAACTCTTGAAAGCGTCTCGTAAGAATTGCGTGTAAAGCGCCACCGTACCTTCCGCGACCTTGAGCGCGACGTTGCCGGTGAAGCCGTCGGTCACGATCACGTCGACCTTGCCGCTGGTGAGATCACTGCCTTCGACGAAGCCGCGAAACTCGATCTGCAACCGGCTGGCACGCAACATGGCGGCGGCGCGCCGGATGGTCTCGTGGCCCTTCACCTCCTCGGTGCCGATATTGAGCAGGCCCACGGTCGGCTTGGTCACCCCGAGCACCGCGCGCGCGAACACCTCGCCCATGACCGCGAACTGCACCAGGTTCTCGGCGTCGCACTCGGCATTGGCGCCGAGGTCCAAGAACACGGTCTCGGTCCGCCGCGAGGGCATCAGCGAGGCGATCGCCGGGCGCTCGATCCCGGGCAGAGTCTTGAGCACGAACTTGGCGAACGCCATCAGGGCGCCGGTGTTGCCGGCGGAGACCGCGGCGCTCGCACGCCCGTCTTTCACCGCATCGATGGCGAGCCGCATGCTGGTGTTGCGGCCCTGGCGCAGTGCCTGCGCCGGCCGGGCATCGGGGTCGACCCGGTCCGGCGTGTGCTCCAGCGTGCAGACCTCCGCGAGCTTCGGCCGGCCGTTCAGCAGCGTCGCCACCTGCTCGCGATCGCCGAACAGGTGGAAGTGGAGCCCCGGATGGCGCTCGCGCGCCAAGTCCGCGCCGGCGACCACGATCTGCGGCGCATGATCGCCGCCCATCGCGTCCAGGGCGATCGAGAGCGTCACGGCCGGCGACCGCTCAGGCGCCCCCGCTGTCCGAGACCTGGGCGATCACCTCCCGCTGGTTGTAGTACCCGCAGGCCTGGCAGACGTGATGTGGTCGCTTCAGCTCCCCGCAATTCGAGCACTCCGCCAGGTTGACGTGGGGCAGGCGATGGTGGGAGCGGCGCATGTCGCGCTTCGACCTGGAAACTTTTCTCTTCGGGACGGCCATGATTCTCGACCTCGGTTCGGGACACGGCCGCGCTCACTGCGCGGCCTTCCTCGGCGATTGTTGCAATACGGCGAACGGGCTGTCACCCCTCGACCCTTGCCCGATCGTGACGTCGGGCCCGAGATCCGGCAGCAGGGCGTACGGATCTTCGGCTCGGGGATAAGGGTCCAGAGCCAGGCTGAGTTCCTCCACGACCACCTCGCCCAGATCGATGATCTCGCCGGCCAGCGGCTCCCAGTCGATCTCCTCGGGGTCGAGCAGCAACTCGAGCTCCGCCTCGAGAGCCGACGGATCGTCGACCAGCCGGAAGTAACGGTCGATCGGCACCGAGACGGACGCGGGGACCGGCTCGAGACTGACCACGCAGCTCTGCACGACCTCCGCCGCCAGATCGCCATGGAAGCGGAGCTCCCGGCCATCCGCCGAGCGCTCCAGCCAGCCGTGGGCGGACAGCGCCGGCAGGTCGATCAGATCGAGACGCCGCGCGAGCGCCTGCCGCTCGGCGGCACTGGCCTCGAGCGCCACCGCCAGCCGGCCCTCCGGCCACGGCTGGATCGGAACGTCTCGAGAGAATTCGTTGGTGGCGGCCACGTCCTATCTCCCGGCCCGAACCAGCCGATCCGGCGCCTCGCCCGCGAGAACCAGCCGCGCTGCTCGGGCCCTCCAGGGCCGCCGCGGACCGCTCGAGGTCAACCAGCCCGCGCCGAAACGGCGCCGCAAATTAGGGCCAAGGCCGGGCGTGGTCAATGCTCTTGCCGGCTCGGGGCCGACCCGTGCAAAGCCATAGGTTGCATGCGGCCATAGATGGGATCACGGAGGCTCCGGCACAACCGGGTCGGGGAAGGCGATCTCGCCGCCCAGCAGCGCCTCGCCAGGCTGTCCGCGCAGCGCCGTGTCGAGGCCCAAGAGATAACGCCCGAGCCCCGCCACCTGCGCCTCCGAGGGCGCCGGCCCGCCGTGATAGACGTTCGCCAGCAGCATGCGCGCGAGCCGCGCCTCGTCGCCCGCCGCCAGCGATTCCTCGAGCGCGACGATCCGGGCATAGAGGTTGCGCGCGAGGCGCTTGACGTACTTGCCGACCGAGAGGTCGCCCACGCCGAGCTCGCGCAGGTTGACGTCCATGTCCCGGAACATCAGGTCGAACAGCTCCTGGCCGAGCGCCTGTCCCGCCGGCCCCTCGCTCTTGAGGCGGCGCAGCACGAGCGCGGCGTGCAGCCCGATCGCCTCGAACCGGCCCTCGGGGGTGTCGGGCAGGCCGAGCGCCGCGAACAGGGCGGGGCTTCGCGCTTGGTTAACCAAGGCCACATACAACTGATGGGCGGCCCTGCGCCGCGCGGCGCTCTCGCCATCGGCGCGGCGCAGCCGCCGCCACCAGGGCGATCGCGCCGGGGGAATGTTCGGATGTTGTTCCTTGGCCGCCATTCTGATAAGTCGCTGCACGGGGTTCACGATCTGCAGATGTCGCCAATGCCGCAGTTTGTCGAGGGCTTGTTCGCACCGCGCCCGATCGGCGTGCTCCTTCTGCTCGCCGCGCTCGCCACGGTCGCCGTCGGCTGCTCGCCCACCGTGCGCACGCACGGCAACCGGCTGGACGAGGCGGCGATCGCGCAGATCCAGCCCGGCGCCACCTCGCGCGCCGAGGTCGAGCGCCTGCTCGGCTCGCCGTCGTCGCTCAGCACCTTCGACGACTCCGCCTGGTATTATGTGAGCCAGCGCACCGAGACGCGCTCGTTCTATCAGGAGGACGTGGTCGGGCAGGACGTCGTGACCATCCACTTCGACGAGCGGGGCGTCGTGCAGAGCGTCGACCGTCACGGCATGGAGCAGGCGCGCAACATCGATCCGGTGGCGCGCACGACCCGCACCGCAGGGAACGAGCTCACCGTGCTCGAGCAGTTCATCGGCAACATCGGTCGCTTCAACCTGCCGCAGGGCCAACGCTGATCCCGGCCGCCGCGCCGCGCGCTCAGGTCAGGAGGAGCACGGCGAGGTAGGTGGCGTAGGCCGCCAGGAGCGTCAGGCCCTCGCGGCGGCTGACGCGCCAGCCGGTGAGCGCGAAGCCCACGCCCAGCACCGCGACGCCCAGCATCACCCAGACGTCGAAGCGGGCGATGGCGGGGTCGACCGCGAGCGGCTGGACGAGCGCGGTCGTGCCGAGGATCCCCAAAGTGTTGAAGATGTTGCTGCCGATGATGTTGCCGAAGGCGACGTCCGACTGGCGGCGGTAGGCGGCGACGGCGGTGGTCGCGAGCTCGGGGAGCGACGTGCCGACGGAGACGATGGTGAGGCCGATCACCGCTTCCGAGATGCCCCACAGCCTGGCGATCTCGATCGCCGCGCCGACCAGGAGCGATGCGCCGATCAAAACGCACGCCATGCCGCCGATTGCGAGCAGCAGGCCGAGGGGGAGCGACGGCGGCACCGGCCCCAGCACCTCGGCCTCGGCCTCGTACACCGCAGCGCTCGCATCCGGCGCCGTCTGCTCGGTGCGGTAGGTGTAGACCGTATAGGCGAGCAGCAGGCCCAGAAAGCAGACGCCGACCAGCCGCCCGATCGTCTCCAAAAAGCACACGGCGACCAGCAGCACGCTCGCTGCGAGCAGCACGGGCCCGTCGCGCACGAAGGCGTCCCGAGTCGTCCGCATCGGCGAGATCGCGGCACCGAAGCCCAGGATCAGGAGGATGTTCGCGATGTTGCTGCCGACGACGTTGCCGAGCGCCAGCCCCGGCGCGCCGGCGAGCGCGGCGTTGATGCTGGCGACGAGCTCCGGGGTCGAGGTGCCGAAGCCGACCAGGGTGAGCCCGATCAGGAGCGGCGAGACGCCGAGCCGGCGCGCGACGCCGATGGCACCGCGCACGAGGAGTTCGCCGCCCCCCAGAAGCAGGACGAGGCCGATGGCAAGCTCGAGGTAGGTCATGGGGGCGGGAGCTCGTGGCCGGCGAAGCGTCGACCTCGCTAGATATTGTCGAGCCCGCGCTGGTCAATCCCGCGCGCCGCGGAGAGCTCGCGCTGGATTTTGAGTTTGGGGTCGGGGGCATCCGCGCTAGCGTGGCGCGATCGGGTGGGTGACGGAGGCAGAGGTGATCCGCAACGACGATCGCCGCTACGGCGCGGTCGCGCAGGCGCTGCACTGGCTGATCGCCGGGCTGGTGATCTTCATGCTCGGGCTCGGCTGGTATATGGAAGACCTGCCGCGCGGCCCGCACCAGGCGGAGATGTACCAGCTCCACGCTTCGCTCGGCGTCACGCTACTCGCGCTGGTGATCCTGCGGCTCGCCTGGCGGCTCTACACACCGCCACCACCCCTGCCGGCGAGCATGCCGGCGTGGGAGCGCAAGGCGGCGCGCGGCTCGCACTTTTTGCTCTACGCTCTCCTTCTGATCCAGCCGGTGATCGGCATCCTGCAGGCGGGCGCTGCGGACCTGCAGCTCCAGATCTGGGGCGTGCTGCCGCTGCCGGCCGTCCTGGCGCCGAACGAGCCGCTCGCGGACACCCTGTTCGGGGTGCACGGGCTCGTGGCGACCCTGCTGGGTGCGTTGGTGCTGGTCCACACCGGCGCCGCGCTGCGCCATCACTTCTGGCTCAAGGACGACGTCATGCGGCGCATGCTGCCCGGGCCTCTGCCCGAGCGCTCCGCCGCGCCGCCCGGGCGGCGATCGGCCCGGCCGTAGCGGCCGTTCGCGGAACCGCGCGCGACGCTCGCGGTTGAGATCGCGGCAGCACCCTTCGACCGGAGCAGCACGCGATGACCACGAGCACCGCCGACGACCTTCGGCCCGGCGCCTTCTCGGGCCGGTTCTCGTGGGCCGGCTATCTGCTGGGCTTCGCGCTCGGCGGCTTCTTCGACGGCATCCTGCTGCATCAGATCCTGCAGTGGCATCATCTGCTGAGCGCCGTCGAGGGCGCCGCCTTTCGCGATCTGCGGGTGCAGGTCCTGGCCGACGGCCTGTTCCACGCGATCATGTACGTCATCGCGGCGGCGGGCCTGTGGCTGCTCTGGCGCGCCCGGCACGAGTTCGCCGCACCCGGAGCCGATCGCCTGCTGTTCGCGAATGTCCTGATCGGCTTCGGCGCCTGGCATATCGTGGACGGCATCCTCTCGCACTGGGTCCTCGGCATCCACCGCATCCGCATGGCGGCGGAGAACGTGCTCTTGTGGGACCTGATCTGGTTCTTCGTCTTCGGCGTCCTGTTCGTCGCCGCGGGCTGGCTGCTGCGGCGCCGTATCGGCCCGGGCGACGGCCCGCGGGTGCGGCGGCGCGCCGTGGCGCCGGCGCTGCTCGCCCTGGCCGTGCTGGTGGCTGGCCCCGTGGCCGCCCTGCCGTCGCCGGACACGCGGGCGGTCATGGTCCTGTTCAAGCCCGGCATCGAGGCGGGCGCCGCCTTCGCCGCGGTCGCGGCCGTCGACGGGCGCGTGATCTGGAGCGATGCCACGGGCGACCTCTGGGCGATCGAGCTCGCCCCGGACGCCCATGCCCGAACGCTCTACCGGCACGGCGCGGTCATGGTCACCAGCTCGATCTTCCCGATCGGCTGCCTGCCCTGGCTGCGCGCCTGATCCGGAATGGCTACTGGGCGGTCGCGTCCGGCTCCGCGGGCGGACGCTCGGGCTCGGGATCGGCCCGGCGGGCGGCATCGCCGACCGCGTCCGCCGCTTCCTCGGTCCCGCGCAGCACCGTCTCCGTCGTCTCCGTCACGGCGTCGTCGACGCGCGCGGCGAACTCCGGATTGTAGACCATGACCACGACGCCGATCAGAAATCCCATGATCAGGCCGAGGATGAAGCGCACCATGATGATCACTCCCAGGAGCGTCGCCGCACGGCCCGATGCCGGCGCTCAGCCGCCCACGATCTCGCCGCCGTTCGGGTGCAGCACCTGCCCGGTCATCGGCAGGGAATCGTTGCAGGCGAGAAAGATGTAGCTCGGCGCCACCTCGTCCGGCTCGACCGGGCGACCGAGGAACGTGTTCTGCCCGAACGTCTCGACGTGCTCGGCCGGAAACGAGGCCGGGATCAGGGGCGTCCACACCGGCCCCGGGGCGACGGCGTTGACCCGGATCTTGCGCTGCTTGAGGTTGCTCGCGAGCGAGCGGGTGAACGAGACGATGGCACCCTTGGTCGAGGCATAGTCGATCAGGTAGTGACTGCCGCGATACGCGGTGACCGAGGTCGAGTTCACGATCGCAGACCCTTCCCCCAGGTGCGCGAGCGCCGCCTTGGTGAGGAAGAACATGCCGAAGATGTTGGTGCGGAAGGTGCGCTCCAGCTGCGCGGCCGAGATCTCCTCGAAGCGTTCCTGGACGTGCTGCTCGCCCGCGTTGTTGACCAGCACGTCGAGCTTGCCGAGTTCCCGGACCGTCCGCTCGACCGCCTCGCGACAGAACGTCTCGTCGCCGATGTCGCCCGCGATGCTGACGCAGCGCCGGCCCTCGGCCTCGATCAGCTGCCTGGTCTCGGCGGCATCCTCGTGCTCGTCGAGGTAGAGGATCGCGACGTCGGCGCCCTCCTTGGCCATGCCGATCGCGACCGCCCGGCCGATGCCGCTGTCGCCGCCAGTGACCAGCGCGACCTTCGCCTCCAGGCGTCCGGCGGCGCGATAGTCGCGCATCTCGGCGCGTGGCTTCGGTTCCATCTCGGAGCGCAGCCCCGGCTGGCGCTCCTGCTCCTGAGGCGGGTGATGTGCCATGGCGGTGTTCTCGATCTCGGTTGGCCTCGACGCTCGCGCGCCCGAAGCTGCTTCCACTGCGGGCGTTGCAAGAACGATCCGGCGGCGGACAAGTTCACTCCTGCGCCCGACCGCCCGAGCCGCGGATTAAGGTGCCGTTAGCGCAACAGGGCGATACTCGGGCGATCCTCGGGTTCGGATTTCGGGCGGAGTCGCGCATGCTCGTCTGGGCTCTGCGCCATCTCGCCGTGGTGGGTCTCGTGGCCGTCGCCTACGGCCTGCTGCAGGGCGAGGAGCTCGGACGCTGGCTGGACGCCGGCGCGCCGCCGCAGGTGCCCGCCGAAGCCCCCGCCCGCCCGGCTTCGCTCGAGGACCTCCCCTTCCATGGCGTCGAGATCCCGGTCGCGCGCGACGGCCACTACTTCGTCCAGGCCGTGGTCGACGGCATACCGGTGGACTTCGTGGTCGATACCGGCGCCTCGGACGTGGCGCTGACCATGGCCGATGCCGAGCGGCTCGGCTTCCGCCGGCACGAGCTCGACTTCAGCCGGCGCTATCAGACCGCGAACGGCATCGTGCGCGGCGCGCCCGTGACCCTGCGCGAGCTGCGCATCGGCCAGTACAGCCTGTTCGACGTCCAGGCGTCGGTCACCGAGGGGGCGCTCGGGATCTCGCTGCTCGGCATGACCTTCCTCCAGCGCCTGGAGGGCTACGCGGTGCGGGACGGCCGGCTCGTCCTGCACTGGTAGGCGGCCCACGGGCGCGCGCCGGCCGAGGCTGGCCGTCTTGCCCGACCCGGCCCGCGGCGGCATGGTAGCGCCCTCCTTGGAGGGCACGCCTCGTGGCGATCTCGGAAACGCCGATCGCGACCTCGAGCATCGAGCGGCCGTACGGCTGGGTGGTGGCGCTCGCCTCGATGGTCATGATGTCCATCGCGATGGGCAGCCCGTATCTGGTGGTCGTGGCACTGAAGCCGATCGCCGCCGAGTTCGGCTGGCCGCGTGCGGTGCCCTCGCTCTGCTACGCCTTCGTCCTGCTCGGCGCCGGGCTCGGCGGGCTCGCCATGGGCCGCTGGGCGGATCGCGCCGGCATGGCGCCGCCGGCGATGCTGGGCTCGGTGTCGGTGGCACTCGGCGCGTGGCTCGCCAGCACGAGCGAGAGCGCGCTCATGCTCTACCTCACCCATGCGGTGCTCCTGGGCTTCCTCGGCAACGGCGCGTTCATCGCGCCCCTGCTCGCCAACGCGACCCGCTGGTTCGACCGCCGGCGCGGCATCGCCGTGGCGCTGGTCGCGAGTGGTCAGAGCCTCGCCGGCGCGTTCTGGCCGCCGCTGCTGCGCTACCTCACCGACCACTTCGGCTGGCGCGCGAGCTTCGTCGCCTACGCCGCGATCGCGGCCGTGACGCTCCTGCCGCTGAGCCTGCTGCTCCGCCGGCAGCCGCCGGTCGCGGACGCCGGCGCGGCGACGCGCGCGCGGCCCTGGGACGGCCGGGCACTCGGCTGGCCGGCCGAGCTCGTGCTCGCGACGCTCTGTCTTGCCATCGTCGGCTGCTGCGTCGCCATGGCCATGCCCATGGTGCATCTGATCGCGCATGCGACGGATCTGGGCCATCCGGGCGCGCGCGCCGCCGAGATGCTCTCGCTCCTGCTCGCCTGCGCCTTCTTCAGCCGGCTCGCCTTCGGGCTGATCGCCGATCGGATCGGCGGGCTGTGGGCGCTGCTCATCGGCTCCTCCGGCCAGGCCTTGGTCCTGAGCAGCTTCGCCTTCGTCGAATCCTTCGTCGGCCTCTACCTGGTCTCGGCCCTGTTCGGCCTCGCGTTCGGGGGCATCGTGCCGTGTTACGCCCTCATCGTGCGAGACCTGTTCCCGGCGCAGCAGGCCGGCTGGCGGATCGGCGCGGTATTTTTGTTCGGCACCGTCGGCATGGCGCTGGGCGGCTGGCTCGGCGGCCTGATCTTCGATCTGGCCGGCACGTACCGCCTGGCCTTCCTGGTCGGGACCGGCTTCAATCTCGGCAACCTGCTGCTGGTCGGCACCCTGCTCTACCGGCAGGGGCAGCAGGGTTTCCGACCCGCCTGGACCGGCTAGATCGCCGGCGGCCCGATCACGCGCCGATCACGCGCCGAGCCTGAGGCCGTGCTCCTCGAGTTCGCGCAGCAGGTCCTGACCTTCGGCATCCGCGAGCGCGAGCAGCGGCGGGCGCAAACGGCGCCAGGCCTGATCACCACGCCTGTCCGCGAGCAGGAACTTCATCGCCGGGATCATCGGGCGCGACTGCAGGACACCGCGGGCCTGCGAGATCCTCTGCTGCTTGAGCCGTGCGCTCCCGATATCCTCGCGCCACAGATCGAACACCTCGCGGATGGCGCGGGGGTTCACGTTGGCCGATGCGGTGATGCACCCCGCCCCGCCGAGCTCGAGCGCCGGCAGGAGGAACGTCTCGGCGCCCGGGAAGATGGCGAGATCGGGGAAGCGCTCGATCAGGAGCCTGGTGTTCTCCCAGTCGCCCGAGCTGTCCTTCACGCCGGCGACCGTCCGCGGGTAGTCGCGCAGCAGCAGCTCGATCAGACCCGGCGTGATCGGCACCCCCGACAGCTTCGGGAAGTGGTAGAGGTAGAGCTTGAACGCGTCGGTGCCGAGCCGCTGGATCACCAGATCGAAGCTCGCGAACAACGCCTCGTCCGAGACGCCCTTGTAGTAGAACGGGGGCAGCATCAGGGCCCCCGCGACGCCCAGATCGAGCGCGTGCCGGGTCAGCCGCACCGAATCGGTGAGCGCGCAGCAGCCGGTGCCCACCAGGAGCCGCTCACACGGCAGCCCGCCCGCTACAACCGCCTCGAGGAGCTCGATGCGCTCCTCCACCGAGAAGGAGTTCGCCTCCCCGGTGGTGCCGAACACCACGAGGCCGTGGCAGCCCTGCTCGAGCAGCCAGCGGCCGTGCGCGACGAAGCGTGTGGCGTCCGGCAGGAGGTCCGCATCCAGAGGCGTCAGCACGGGACACCAGACGCCCGCATGCGTCCTGGTGTCGGCGTCGTTCCGCTCGGCGATCCGGGTCGCGCTCATCCTTCTCCTCCTCCCTCGTGATGCTGGCCGGTTTATGCCATCGTGGGAGTCCCGAAGTACAGAGCGAGACGCCGCGCGCGAGGGTCGTGCCCCGCGCGGCGGGCTCAGATGCGGCGCTTGGAGCGCACGATCGTGCGCGCGTGCTCGTTGATCACGACCAGCGCGGCGCCGGCGACCGCACCTGCGACCGCGGCGATGGTCGCGACCAGCGCCACGTCGAAGCTCTCGAGGCCGAGGTATTTCGCCACCAGGCCGAGGAAAAACCGGACCAGGAAGAACACCAGGAGCGCCCAGACCGAGAGCACCCCGGTCATGAGCAGGCACGCGCTGAACGGATTGTCCCTCATCGGCCATGGCTCCGGAGGTGGTCTTCGAGGGCGGGGTCGTGGTCCATCGATATCGAAAGCCTGCTTTCGCGAGGCCCTTGCGCCGCGGGACTCGCGATGATCGCGCCGTTCCTGCTCTCGAGCGCCTGCTCGCCAGCCTGAGCAGGCTACCGGCGAACACTTGCAGGCGGGTAAATGTCATGCGCCGCGGGTGGCGCCGCGCCCGATCGGCCGGCGGATTTACGGACTGACAAGGCTACCGTTCTATTCTCCTCGCAAACGACGGGTTTCCCGCTGCAAGGCAGGAGGTGCAGTGTTCAGAAAGGCCGGTTCCCCATCGGCAGACTCGGGCCCGGGCTCGGGTGCTGCCGGCGGCGCCGCCCCGAGGCGGACGTGGGCCGAGATGCGCGCACGGCTGAACGGGCGCCGGGCCGCCGACGCGGAGGCGAACGGATCCGGCGGCACCGCCGCAGCGACGCCCTCGCCGGCCCCGAGCGATGCCGAACGGCGGCCGCGCGCACCGGCCGTCCCCGCGGGCGGACTGCGGCGGCCAGTCGAGGCGCCGGCGGTCGCGATGCCGGCCGATGCCCGCGCGACCACGTCGCCGGAGCCGAAGAAGATCGAGCCCGCGGTCGCGGCTGCGCCCCCGCCGGTCGACCCGCCGGCAAAGCCCGCATCGCCCTGCGCTCCGGGCACGGACGGTCGAGCGGCCGAGGCGCCCGCGCCCGAGGCCCGGGCCAGGCCGGCACCGGACGGGAGTGCCGCCGCCGAGCCGGTCGTCGCGAGATCGGGGCAGGATGCCCCTGGCGAGCGGAACGAGGTTCGCGCCGCGCCAGCCGCCGACGCCGCGCGTCGGGTCGCAACAGGTGCGGCCGCCGCACGGCCGGAGCCCCGGGCCGAGGACGCGCCGCGCCAGCCTGCCGCGCCGGGGCGCCTGCTCGGTCGGGTGATCTCGGTGACCGGATCGCTGGTCTGGGGCGTCCTCGAGCCGGATGTCGCCGACCTCGCCGAGATCGGCGCGGTGGTGCGCCTGCACAACGGGCGCGGCCGGAGCGTCGGCTTGATCACGACGCTCAGGAACGACGGCCGCCGGCGCCGCGAGGACGATCTGCGCCTGGTCGAGATCCGGCTGATCGGCGAGATCCTGGACGCAGGGCCTGCGCAGGACCGGTTCCAGCGCGGCGTCTCGAGCTATCCGCCCCTGGACAGCGAGATCCATGCCGCGAACCCGGCGGACCTCGAGGCCATGTATTCGCCGCCCGCGACCGCGACGGTGCGGCTCGGCACGCTCAGCCATACCTCCGGGCTGCCCGCATTCGCGATCACCGACAATCTGCTCGGCAAGCATTTCGCCGTGCTGGGCTCGACCGGCGCCGGCAAGTCGTGCGCGGTCACCGTGATCCTGCGCGCGATCCTGGACGCCAACCCCTACGGCCACGTCGTCATGCTCGATCCGCACAACGAGTATGGCCGCGCCTTCGAGGGCCGGGCGGAGTTGCTCAATCCGAGCAATCTGAAGCTGCCGTACTGGCTGTTGAGCTACGAAGAGCTCGCCTCGATCCTGGTGAGCAGGGACGCCGAGAACGCCTACGCGGAAGCTGTGATCCTCAAAGAGGCGCTGCTCGCCGCCCGCCGCGGCTTCGTCGGCGCCGAGCGGGACGCCGAGCACATCACCGTCGACACGCCGATCCCCTATCGGCTCTCGGACCTCGTGCGCACGATCAAGGACGGCATGGGCGGCTTCAACCGGGCGGAGAACACGGCGGCGTACCAGCACCTGATCGCGCGCATCGAGAGCATCACCGGCGACAAGCGCTACGCCTTCATGTTCTCGAGCTTCCTGGTGCAGGACAACATGCACCAGGTGCTCGCGCGCATCCTGCGCATCCCGGTGCAGGAGAAGCCGATCACGATCATCGACATCTCGGGCGTGCCCTCGGAGATCGTCGACGTCGTCGTCTCGGTCCTGTTCCGGCTGATCTTCGAGTTCGCGCTCTGGAGCGAGCGGGCCAAGGCGCCGCCGATCCTGCTCGTGTGCGAGGAGGCGCACCGCTACGTGCCGGGCGATGACCTGGCCGGCTTCGCGCCGACCAAGCGCTCGATCTCGCGCATCGCCAAGGAGGGGCGCAAGTACGGGCTGGGCCTGTGCCTGGCCACGCAGCGGCCCTCCGAGCTCGCCACCAGCAGCCTGTCGCAGTGCAACACGATCTTCGCGCTACGGCTGAGCAACGAGCGCGATCTCGAGTTCGTGCGCAACGCCGTCACCGACAGCTCCCGCTGGCTCACCGACGCCCTGCCGGCGCTGAATACGCAGGAAGCCGTGGTCGTGGGCGACGGCGTGACGGTGCCGATGCACATCCGCTTCGACGAGCTCGACCCCGAGACCCGCCCGGCGAGCACGACGCCCAGGTTCTCTCAGGTCTGGCAGGAAGAGGTCGAGGGGGAAGGGTTGATCGGGGAGACGATCGAGCGCTGGCGGCATCAGACCCGCCGCGAGCCGTCGGCCTGACCCGGAACGGCGCGCGGAGCCCGGCGTTCCCGAGCTGAGGGCAACACGGGCGCGAGCGCGTGGCCAGACGACCGGCACGCCCGCCGCAACCGCCGCACCGAGGAGGCGCAGAGTGGCCGAGCACGTCGTCGCCGGCGTGATCACGCTGGTCCAGGAGGGCCGGTTCCAGCTCGTGGACCGGGACGGCCGCGGCCGGCTCTTCGTCCTCCACCGGAGCGCGCCGCTCGAGCCCGCCGACCTGCACTGGCTGCAGCGGGCCGAAATCCCGGTCGAGGTGACGTACAGCGACGCCGTGGACCTCATCGCCGGCATCGCGCACGACGTGGTCCCTTTGCACGAGGAGTGAGCGGAACCCGAACCACACCCCCGCGTTGCGCAAGGTCGGTACCAGGGGAGTAGCGCCATGCGCCGTCGCACCATCGCCCGTCAGGTCACCGCCTTTCTCCGCGAGTGGTCGGTGCCCCGACAGCTCGCAGGCGCAGACCACAGGTCCGAGGCGGCCAAGAGCACGGCCTCGCGCCGGCTGCGGCCGCGCCTGGAGCAGGCGGACCGGGTCGGCACCAGCATCTGCCCCTACTGCGCGGTCGGCTGCGCGCAGCTGGTCTACGCCCGCGACGGTCGCGTCATCCACGTCGAGGGCGACCCGCGCAGCCCGATCAACCAGGGCACGCTCTGCCCCAAGGGCGCCGCCACCTTCGGCCTGCTCACCAATGCCATGCGGCTCACTACGGTGCGTTACCGGGCACCCCATGCCGACCGCTGGGAAGACCGTCCGCTGGCCTGGGCGATGGAGCGCATCGCGCAGCTGGTCAAGCGCACCCGCGACGAGACCTTCGTGCGCGCGCTGCCCGACGGCACGATCGTGAACCACACGCTGGCCATGGCCTCGCTCGGTGGCGCCACCTTGGACAACGAAGAGAACTACCTGATCAAGAAGCTGTTCGGCGGCGGCCTGGGGATGGTCTGGATCGAGAACCAGGCCCGCGTCTGACACTCCTCATCGGTGCCCAGTCTGGGCGCCACGTTCGGCCGGGGGGCAGCGACGATGCCCCAATGGGACTTGGCCAACTCGGACTGCATCGTCGTGATGGGGTCCAACATGGCGGAGAACCACCCGATCGCCTTCCGCTTCGTGCTCGAGGCGAAGGCCAGGGGCGCCACGATCATCCACGCCGACCCGCGCTTCACGCGCAC
>CAZXYL010000041.1:0-4615 GCA_964644915.1 uncultured Geminicoccaceae bacterium | reverse complement strand
GCATACTCCTGCTCCTTTATCCCCTTTTAGGGCCGAGGCCTTTGCGGCGCTGTAACCCTAAGAGGTTTTTCCTTAAGACAGTGTTAATCCAGGTTGTGTTTCCTGTCGCGGTTGCGGGGGGCGTCCTCCGCCATCACGCATCCGCGGTCTGTGGCTTGTGCTGAGAGATACAATCATAGGTTTTAGAACTCTGCAACAAAAAAGTTAATACGGGTGCCGCATGTCGCCCCTGCGGGCCGTCCCGAACCATGCCGTATGCTCCAGCCCAACGGTCAGACGTCGAGGTAGCTTTGCCGGAAGCCGAGGTTCTGCAAGCGCTTGGCGAGGTTGAGCCCTACCGGGTCGAGGGCCGGGTGCGCAGCTGTCAGGGCCTGCTGCTGACCTGCGATGGTCTCGCCGGGCTGGCGGCGGTCGGCGACGCCTGCCTGGTCGAGGCGCGCCAGCACAACCATTACGGGTATGAAGACACGGCGCCGCTGCTCGCGGAGGTGGTGGGCGTGGATCGCGCCGCGGTCCACCTGCTGCCGCTGGGCGAGCTGGAGGGCGTGGGCGTCGGCGCTCGCGTGGCCCTGGCGCCCTCCCGATCCTCGGTGCGCCCGACCCGGGCATGGCTCGGCCGCGTCATCGATCCGCTCGGGTGCCCGCTCGACGACGGGCCGCCGCTGGCCCGCGGAACCAGGGCGTATGCGCTCCGCAACCGGCCACCGCCGGCGCGGCGCCGCCGGGACCTCGGCCCGCGGCTGGAGCTGGGAGTGCGGGCTCTGGACCTCTTCGCGCCCTGCTGCCGGGGCCAGCGCATGGGGGTGTTCGCCGGGTCCGGCGTCGGCAAGTCGACGCTGCTCGGCATGCTCGCCCGGCACGCCGACGCCGATGCGCTGGTGCTGGGCCTGATCGGCGAGCGCGGCCGCGAGGTCAACCTGTTCCTGCGCGAGGCGCTGGGTGCTACCGGGTGCGCGCGCAGCGTGGTCGTGGTCGCGACCTCCGACCTGCCGGCGATGCTGCGCCGGCGCGCCGCGCAGCTGACGCTCAGCGTGGCCGAGGCGCTACGGGACGAAGGCTTCTCGGTGCTGTGCCTGATCGACAGCATCACCCGTTTCGCCATGGCGCTGCGCGAGATCCACCTCGCCGCCGGCGAGCCCCCGGCGAGCAAGGGCTACCCGCCGTCCGTCTTCGCCGAGCTGCCGCGGCTGCTCGAGCGGGCCGGCCCCGGCGAGGGCGCGGGCAGCATCACCGGCCTGTTCACGGTCCTGGTCGAGGGCGACGATCTGAACGACCCGGTCGCCGATGCGGTGCGCGCGACCCTCGACGGGCACATCGTGCTGGACCGCGCGATCGCCGAGAGCGGGCGCTTTCCGGCCCTCGACGTCACTCGCTCGCTCTCGCGCAGCGCGCCCGAATGCCATCCGCCCGAGCACCGGGCGCCGATCGCGCGCGCGCGCCAGCTGATCAGGACCCATGCCGAGGTGGCGGAGCTGATCCAGCTCGGTGCGTACAAGCCCGGCACCGATCCTCTGGTCGACGAGGCGATCCGGGCCCGGCCGGCGCTCGAGGCCCTGCTCGCCCAGGAGATCGGCGAGCGCAGCTCCCCGGAGGACGCGATCGCGCGGCTCGCGGCGGCCCTCGAGCCCTCGCTTGCGAGCGGAGACTGAGCGATCGTGGACCCGCTCGAACGCCTCGCCCGCCTCCAGCGCCGGCGCCTCGACGAGGACAAGCGGGCGCTGAGCGAGATCTCGGCCGAGATCGCGGCGGTGGAGCGGCGTCTCGTGGCCCTGCGCGCACAGCGTGCGGACGAGATCGCGCACAGCGGGCCCGATCCGGTCGGGGTGCGGCTGCTCGCGGTCTGGCTGCAGGCGAGCGCCGGGCGCGAGCGGGGGCTGGAAGCGGAGTGCCAGCGCCTCGAGCGCCGGCGCGCCGCGGCGATCGCGCGGCTCACTGACCGCCGCGTCGAGCTCAGACGCCTGGAGCTGCTCCTGGAGCGGCGCAGCGAGCGGGCAACAGAAGCCGCCGCGCGAGCGGAGCAGCGGGCACTGGACGATCTGGCCGCCGCGCGCCACGCCCGCGCGCGCCAGGGCCGAACGTGAGCGGCTCAGAATTCCGGCGCGAGGGTCACCGTCATGCCGTCGAGCTCGGCGGTGAACGAGATCTGGCAGGAGAGGCGCGAGTTCTCCTGCACCTGGTAGGCCTCGTCCAGCATGCGGTCCTCCTCGTCGGAGGCCGGCTCCAGCTTGGCCAGCGTCTCGGGCTCGACGTAGACGTGGCAGGTGGCACACGCGCAGCAGCCGCCGCACGCCGCCTCGATCGGCAGGCCGGCCTCGCGGATGATCTCCATCACCGACCAGCCGGGCGTCGCGTCGACGACGTGCGCCTCGCCCTCCCGGTCGATCACCTTGATGCTCGCCATCAGGCCACGCCCAGCTTCTTCTGCAGATCGGTGCTGGAGGTGGTGTAGCGGAACACCAGCTTCTGGTCGGGGAAGCAGTATTTGAAGGCCCGCTGCGCCATCAAAGCACTCTCGTGGAAGCCCGAGAGGATCAGCTTGAGCTTGCCCGGGTAGGTGATGATGTCGCCGATCGCGAACACGCCGGGCAGATTGGTCTCGAAGGTCGCGAGGTCGACCTTGATCAGGTTGTCCTCCAGCTCCAACCCCCAGCCGGCCAGCGGCCCGAGCTCCATCTTGAGGCCGAAGAAGGCGAGCAGCGTGTCGCAGGCGACCAGGATCTCGCCGTCCGGGCTCTTGACCGTCACGCCTTCGAGGCGATCGTCCGCCCCGTGCACCTGGCTGATCTGGCCGATATGCAGGCTCATCTCGCCCGCCCCGACCAGCTCGAACATCCTGGCGACCGAATCGGGGGCGGCGCGGAAGTCGCGGCGCCGGTGCACCAGCGCGATGCTCCTGGCCAGCGGCTGCAGGTTGAGCGCCCAGTCGAGCGCCGAATCGCCCCCGCCCGCGATCAGGATGTCCCTGCCCCGGAAATCCTCCATGCGGCGGACCGCGTAGAAGATCGAGCGGTTCTCCCGTGCCTCGGCACCGGGCAGGGGGAGCTTCCTCGGCACGAAGCTGCCGGCGCCGGCCGCGATCACCACCGTCGGCGTCTCGAAGACCTGATCTGAGCTCGTGGTCACGCGCCAGCGGCCGTCGTCCAGCCGCTCCAGCCGCTCGGCCTGCTGGTTGAGGTGGAAGCGCGGCTCGAACGGCTTGATCTGCTCCAGGAGCAGGTCGGTCAGCTCCTGGCCGGTGCAGCGCGGCACGGCCGGGATGTCGAAGATCGGCTTGTCGGGGTAGAGCTCGGCGCACTGGCCGCCGATCTTGTCGAGGTTGTCGACCAGCTCGCACTTGATATTGAGCAGGCCGGCCTCGAACACGGCGAACAGGCCCACAGGCCCCGCGCCGATGATCAGCATGTCGGTCCGGATCGGGCCGCTCTGGCCCCGCTCTTCGCTCATGGGCACGCGTGCGCTCGTCAGGGGGTGATCGGGTTCGTCGCCCACAGATGAGGATTGGACGCCCCGACGTCCAGGCTGCCGAGAGAGGTACACATTTTCCCGTACGTGGAAAAGGCTCGTGCGGCGCTCTGCCGCTGCACGCCGGGGCTCCCGTCGGGCGCCCGGCGATTAACGGAATCTTAACCCCGCGACGCAAGAGTGGGTCCGGGCCGGCACGGATGCGCCGGCTCTCCCGCATGCCGCGTCGGCAGGCGGGCAACCCCAGCGCGCAGCGGAGCGGCGGTCGGTGGCGGCCAGACCACGATTCCTCGTCGGCGTTGCGCTCGGCGTGGCGGCGCCGGTGCTCGGCCTGATGCTGCTGTTCACCGGGCTCGAGGCGGCCGGGCGGCTCAAGGCACCGGCGTTCGCGAACCGCCTGAGCTTCGACGAGAAGGCGCGCTATCTGCGGGAGCGTCCGGCCGGCAATGTCGAGATCCTGCTCGTCGGCTCGTCGACCACGCTGCACGGCGTCGACGGGGCGGTACTCCGCGATCGGCTCGGCGTCGCGGGCGACGTGGTCAATCTCGGCGTCCAGGGGCTGACCCTGCCGCAGATCCGGTTCAAGGCGGATACCTTCGTGCCCCATCACCGCGCGGTGGCGCAGGTGATCATGATCTCGACCACGCTCGAGTACGGAAACTGCGAGGACGTGAGCGGCCGCTTCTTCCAGGCGGCCGACGTGCTCGATTACGTCGACGGCGGCTCCGCGCTGTTCTATCAGTTCCGCTATCTCGACCTGTTGGGCGTCCTGAAGCGCGCCTGGCAGCTGCCGCGCCTGCGCAACAGCGTCGCCGACCTGGAGGCGGTCTCGTTCGACGCGCATGGCAGCGTGCTGCTCGAGGTGCCGCGCGACCGAATCGGCGAGCGGGTGTGGGAGGGCGATCCGCTACGCCTGGAGCCGCCCTGCTATGACGTGCTGCGCGGCCTGGCCGAGGACCTGCGCGCGCGCGGCGTGATGTTCACCGTCGTGGTGGCGCCCTTGCGACCGGGGTATCTCGCCGCCCAGGATCCGGACGGCGCCCTGCTCGCGCGGCACCTGGATTGGCTGCGGGCGGCGCTGGACGGCACCGGGGCGATCCTGATCGATGCCCACGGCGCGCTCGATCTGCCGGAGGAGGCGTTCTTCGACGCC
>CAZXYL010000040.1:0-2725 GCA_964644915.1 uncultured Geminicoccaceae bacterium | reverse complement strand
GAAGGCAAGCGGCCGGGTCGGTGGGAAATTGCTGCGCATTTGCTAACAATTTAGTGATCACGAACGGGCATTATGTCGGCATCGGATGGGCAGCGATGCGAGGCGACGACATGGCCATGGCACTCTCCATCGGGCGGACGCGGCACGCCGAACAGCAATTCTCCGAGCTCTTTCGCCGCGAGGTCGGACCACAGCTGGAGTGGCTCGAGCGGCTGCGGACCCGCCAGCGGCACCGCCTGGCGGTGGAGGTCCTGATCACGATTGCGGCCAGTCTGAGCATCGTCCTGCTGCTGGTCCGCCTCGAATCCGGATATGCGACGCTGGGCGGGGTGCTCGCCGCGCTGGCGGGCGTCATCCTCGTGCAACGGACGCAGCGAGGCTATCTCAACGAGGTCCGCGACGCCGTCATGCCGGCGCTGTGCGGGGCGATCGGCGACATCACCCACGGCACCGCGCGCGCGCAGGGGCTGGACCTCGATCTGCTCGAAGGCGTCGGCCTCCTGCCCCGGCACGACCGGCGCCAGATCGACGACGTGTTCGAGGGGCGCTACCACGGGCTCGGCTTCACCATGGCGGAAGTGCGGCTGCGCTCGCGCCGGCGCGGGCGGAGGGCCGGCACGCGAAGGGTCTTCCGCGGGCTCGTCCTCGCGATCGAGACGCCCGAGGAGGTCCCCTCCCGGATCCTGATCGCGAAGGATGCCGGCCGCCTCGGCAACTGGGTCACAGGCTGGCTCACGAGCCTTCGCGGCCTTCATCCCGTGGCGGTGCCGCATCGGGCCTTCGAGGACCGGTTCGAGGTCTACGCGCGCGAGCCGGCGCAGGTGCCGGAGACGCTGACGCCTGGGGTCTGCGACGCGCTTTTGGGGCTCGCGGACGCGCATGAGAACCGGCCCGTCCGGGCCGCCTTCGCCGGGCGCCGCTTCTATCTGGCCATCCCCAAGCGAGGCGATCAGTTCCGCCTGGGCTCGCTGTTCCGCTCGCTCGGGAATCTGGAGCAGGAAGCCGGGCGGGTGCTCCACGACGTGCAGCTGGTGCACCGGGTGATCGACCAGCTGCATGGCGGGCGCCCCCCGCTGCACCGGCGCGCAGGCTAGCGCCTGGCCCGGCCGGCGGCGGCGTTCCTGGTCATGAGCATGTATTCGAGCTCGATCCCCTGCTCGACCGGCCAGTGCGCCCGGCGGAGCTCGCGGTAGCCGAGCTTGCGATAGAAGCCGAGCGCGTTGAGGCTCGACCAGAGGCGCAGGCGCGGGCGCCCGGCGGCGAGCGCGGAGACCTCCGCCGCCTCCACCAGGCGCCGGCCGAGGCCTTGCCCGGCAGCATCCGGATGGACGAACACGTAACGGATCCAGGCGGTATCCTGCCGCTCCACGTCGGCCGACCAGCCGCCCACGCCGAGCACGCGCCCGCCCGCTTCGCCCACGAAGAACTGGCCCTGGCTCAACAGATCCCGGCTCGCCTCGATGCCGAACCGGGCCCAGGCCTCGGTCTCGGTCGGATCGTAGGCGGCGGCACCCAGCACGCGGATCGAGGCCTCCTGGATCTCCGTGATCGGCGCCATGTCGCTTTGCCGCGCCGGGCGGATCGTGAGCGGGGCGGACATGCGTGTCCTCTGGGGCGAGCTGCTGCTACGCTGGTGATCGTGCCTGCGGCTGCCTAGATCAAGAGCCGGCCAGCGGCAAGGCGCCAGCGAGGTGGGCGAGGTGGCGTCCGGGTTCTACGAGCATCGCATCCTGCCCCGGCTGATCCACTTCGGCATGCGGCAGAAGCGGCTGCGGCCGCTGCGCGAGCAGGTGGTGGCGCTGGCGAGCGGGCGGGTCCTGGAGGTGGGCATCGGCTCCGGGCTCAATCTGCCCTTCTACCGCCGCGACATCGAGGGCGTGATCGGGGTCGACCCGTCGCCCGAGCTCCTGGCCATGGCGCGCCGGCACGCGGCCTGGACCCATTTTCCGGTCGAGCTGTGCGAGGGCGGCGCGGAGGCACTGCCGCTGGAGAACCGATCGGTCGACAGCGTCGTGATGACCTGGACCCTTTGCAGCATCGCCGATCCGCCCCGGGCACTGGCCGAGATCCGGCGCGTGCTGCGCCCGGGCGGCAGCCTGCTCTTCATCGAGCACGGCCGGGCCCCCGAGCCCCGCGTGCAGCACTGGCAGGACCGGCTCACCCCGCTCTGGTCGAGGCTCGCGGGGGGCTGTCATCTCAACCGGCCCGTCGACGCCTTGCTGCGCGCCGCCGGGTTGCGGCTGCTCGGGCTGGAGACCGGCTATCTGGTCGACGGCCCGAAGCCCTGGACCTTCCACTATCGGGGCCAGGCCGCGCCCTGATCCGGTGATCGCGGCGCAGATCGGCGCCGGTTTCGCTTGGCTGCCCGCAGTCACGGTTCTACCATAGAGCGTGCCTAAGAAGAAGCATGGGGCCGCTGCCCAGGCGGCCTGGAATCCGCACCAACAGGAGGCAACAACCAAGACGACGCTCGATCGCGATTATGAACCCGTGGTCGTCGAGGACGACGACGATATCGGCTCGAACCGCTCGAGCAATCGGCCCTTTCTCGAGATCTACCGCTCGCGTCTGAACCGGCGCTCGGTGCTCAAGGGCTTCGTCACCACCGCCGTGGTCGGCGCCATGGGCGGCACGCTGACCAGCCGGGTGGCGCTCGCCGCCGCCGGCGGCAACGGCGCCTCGACGCTGACCTTCGAGCAGCCCGAGCACGTCATCCTCGACGACC
>CAZXYL010000039.1:0-4094 GCA_964644915.1 uncultured Geminicoccaceae bacterium | reverse complement strand
CCGGGTGAAGCCCTGGCGCGCGAACAGGATCGCCTGCTGCAGGGCGTTCTCCGGGATCATGACCCGCCGGGCGTCGCGGATCGCGCGCTTGAGCTCGGGGTTCCGCTTGGGGTCGAAGCGGGCATCGCCGTCGAGGCCGCCGGAATGGCAGGCGGCCATGACCGCGTTCATGTGCCGGGCGAGCAGCTTCGAGCCCGCGACCAGTGCGGCGACCTTCTGCTCCTCGACCACCTTCCAGCGGATGAAGTCCTCGACATCCGGATGGTCGACGTCGACCACGACCATCTTGGCCGCGCGCCGCGTGGTGCCGCCGGACTTGATGGCGCCCGCCGCGCGGTCGCCGATCTTGAGGAAGCTCATGAGCCCGGACGACTTGCCGCCGCCCGAGAGGGGCTCGTCCTCGCCGCGCAGCCGTGAGAAGTTGGTGCCGGTGCCGGAGCCGTATTTGAACAGGCGCGCCTCGCGCACCCACAAATCCATGATCCCGCCCGGGTTCACCAGGTCGTCGTCGATGCTCTGGATGAAGCAGGCGTGCGGCTGCGGCCGTTCGTAGGCCGACTCCGATGGCCGGATTTCGCCGCTGCGATCGTCGGCGAAGTAATGCCCCTGCGCCGGCCCGTCGATGCCATAGGCCCAGTGCAGGCCGGTGTTGAACCACTGCGGCGAGTTGGGCGCGGCGTACTGCCGGGCCAGCATGTAGCGCAGCTCGTCGAAGAAGGCGCGGGCATCCTCCTCGCCGTCGAAGTAGCCGCCCTTCCAGCCCCAGTATGTCCAGGTGCCGGCCAGGCGGTCGAACACCTGCTTGGCCGAGGTCTCGCCGCCGTGGCGCTCGCCCTCCGGCAGCTGCTCGAGAGCGGCCCCATCGGCGCGCTTGCGCTGCAGCCACTCGGGCACGCTCTTGTCCTCGACCGGGGCGAGGCGCGTCGGGATGCCGGCCTTCCTGAAGTATTTCTGGGCGAGCACGTCGACCGCGACCTGCGACCAGGCGCTCGGCACCTCGATGTCGTCGAGGCGGAAGACCACGGAGCCGTCGGGATTGCGGATCTCGCTGCACGCGGTGCGAAACCCGACGGTCTCGTAGGGCGACTGCCCGGGGGTGGTGAACGCTCGCTCGATCCTCATCGACCACACTCCAAAACGGCTCCTGATGCGGTTCGCCTCGACGGGCCCCGCCCTGCGGAACTCATGTCGGCGCGCCGCACCCCACCCCGCGACCGCGTGCGGCCGGGCGAGGGAAGCCGTGGGATGGCCGGATCAAGATTCATCAGCCAAGCTGCGCTCAATCTCACTCAACTCAGCTGTTCATAAGCCGAACCAGCTTCCACGGCAACGGGCATTTGCGCCCGGCACGCCGATTTCCTCCGCTCGCTTCCTGCCCTCCGGTACGGATAACCGTCTGATACAGCTCTCGAATCCGGCTCCGAGCGGCAACCTGTGCCGTACCGAGCCAGCCCGTCCGCTCGCCCCGCCGCGCCGGCCAAGCGAGCCACCGTGTCAACATATAGCGCTCGGCGCCGGATCGCAAACTGTATGTTGTGTCGATGGCCAGCCGGGGCCTCGCCCCTGGGTTGGCGGCCGCCGGCTTCGTATCGGGCGCAACGCGGCTGGCGGTAATGGCGTGGACAGGATTGAGATGGAGGCAGGCCTGCTGGACGGAAGGCTGAGGGCATGAATCAATCCAGGATGGTTGATGCCGGGATCAATCCATGGAGGCGGAACGAAGCAAGAACGGGGAATGGTCGGTTTTCCACAGCCTCGCTCGGCTGGACGCGGGGCCGCGGCCGGACTAAGCGGAGGGCGGAACTGGCTGGAGGGGGATCAGGTGGCGTTGCTGTTCTCGAGCCCGGACGATCCGGCTGAGGCGTGGCGGGACGAGCTGCACGCCCGCATGCCGGAGCTGGAGGTGCGGATCTGGCCCGATGTCGGCGATCCGGCGGAGATCGAGGTCGCGCTGGTCTGGCGCCCGCCGCCGGGCGAGCTCAGGCGCTGCCCCAACCTCAAGGCGATCCTCTCGCTCGGCGCCGGGATCGACGGCCTCGTGGCCGATGCGACCCTGCCGGATGTGCCGATCGCGCGCATGGTCGACCCCTCGCTCACCTGCGCCATGGCCGAGTACGTGCTGCTCGCCGTGCTGCGCCACCATCGCGAGTTCGACCGCTACGAACGCGAGCAGCGGGGGCGGCGCTGGAGCTATGCCTTCCCGCCGCAGGCCGCAGAGCGCCGGGTCGGGGTCATGGGTCTGGGCGAGCTGGGCGCCGCCGCGGCGCGCAGTCTCGTTGCGCACGGTTTCCCGGTCGCCGGCTGGAGCCGGACGTCCAAGGCGATCGAAGGCGTAGGCAGCTACGCCAGCCTGGACGAGCTGCAGGCCTTCCTACGGCGGACCGACATCCTGGTCTGCCTGCTGCCCCTGACCGCGGACACGGCGGGCGTTCTGGATGCGGGAACCTTCGCGGCCCTGCCCCGGGGCGCCTATGTGGTCAATGTCGCGCGCGGCCAGCACCTGGTCGAGGGCGACCTGATCGCGGCGCTCGATTCGGGCCATCTCGCCGGCGCCACGCTGGACGTGTTCCGCGCGGAGCCGCTGCCGCCCGAGAGCCCCTTGTGGGCGCACCCCAAGGTCCTGATCACGCCGCACGTGGCGAGCTATTCGCTACCGGCGACCGCGGCCGACGGCGTGGTGGCGAACATCCGCCGCGCGCTCGCGGGCGCGCCGCTGCTGCACGAGGTCGATCGGGTGCAGGGTTATTGAGGCGGTCGCGCCACGGTCACCCGCTCGCGCGCCGGCAGCGCAGGCTCAGCGACGCCGGGGTCTCTCGACCGACGGATCATGCGCCCGGGCGTAGGCGTCCGGGTCGAGGATGCCCGCAGCTGCCTCGGGCGGGCCGCCGAACACCCGTTCGAAATCCGGCCGGCCGAGCACCCGATCGAGCTCGCCGAAGGTGTGCCTGAGCAGTCTGGTGAACTGTTGAAGGTACTCCTCGGGCCCGATTCGGCCTTGTTCGATGCCTTGCATAAGGTGGTACTGCTCGCGTGCTGCGTTCGCTGTGATGTGCTCTGTCGCGATCCGCCGGCCACGGTCGAGATCGGGGCCCAGCTGCGCCTCGAGGAGTTGGGTCAGTATCGATAAGCGATCCTCGATGAAGCGCTCTTCTTCGCTCGGTTCACTCACGTAGGCGACCTCGGGCTCCTCGAGCCCTGGTGGGGGCTGTTTTGGCGAGCTCGGCATGCCTGGAGCGCTCCGCTCGGCCAGCAGGTGCTCGACGCCGAGAAGATGACAGCAGACGCCGAGCTCCGACCACGGACTGAGCCCATAGTGATGGAAGAGCAATGAAGAAAACCTGTAGCCTTTGGCCTCGCTGACCAGGAGGCTCGCCGGCCAGAGGATGCGATTTGCGGTCTGATGGCACACCCCTGTGATCCCGTATCTGATGCCGGCCGTCGAAGTCCGCCCTGCCAGGCATTGCGCGAGCGCCAGCTCGCCCTTCCCCCGGCAGATCTCGCGGCCGCCGGCTGATCCGCCGAAGCATGGCCAGCAGTTTCCCTGACTGCTCAAGACGTAGGTGTGTTCACCAGCGACGTTCTCGATCAAGGGCGCCCGCATGGGCGAAGCGAACCCGATCAGTTCAGACACGAGTTTATGGGCCCCCGGCACTGTCGACGGCCTCAAAGTACCATTCTCTACTCGCGACGGGGCGACCAAAATCGCCCACTGCGATCCATCGGCAACCGGCAACGATCGCGACCTCGGGAAGCTGGCGTGGCCGGACGATATGGCACTCTGTACCAGCTCCGGCAGACGGTGCAAAGATGCCGCATGAAATGTAGTTATAGCCGGAATCTCAGACAGCACTTCAGCTGGAACGACCCTAGGGAGACGAACGCCGCCACGCGGCGACCTGAATTTCTGGTTGAAAAGTACCGGCTGAACGCGTAGCTTCAAAATCAACTATAACTTCAACTAGGCCGATCCAGCTCGTGCGTAAGGTCATGGGCGGTGGCCTGGCAGAGCGTCAGTCGAGGACAGGACCATGGTCGTGCGGGCGGCTCCCCGAGCGCCTTTCGGCTCACCGGCGAACGCGCCGGATTCCGATCAC
>CAZXYL010000038.1:0-1621 GCA_964644915.1 uncultured Geminicoccaceae bacterium | reverse complement strand
GGCGCTGCTCACGGCCCGGCTCGAGCAGACCTTCCACGGCGTGCGTCAGGTCAAGGCCGACAACCGGGAGGCGGCGGAATCCGCCCAGGCCGGCTCGCTCATCGAGCGGCTGTTCGGGCTCAACCTCAAGGCGGCGCGGGTCCGCGCCACCAGCTCGCCGATCATGGAGGTGCTGGGCGGGCTCGCCGTCGCCCTGGTGATCTTCTACGGCGGCTCGCAGGTGCTCGCGGGCGAGACCACGCCCGGCACCTTCTTCTCGTTCGTCGCCGCCCTGCTCATGGCCTACCAGCCGCTCAAGAGCATCGCCCGGCTCAACACGCAGATCCAGCAAGGCATCGCCGCCGCCGAGCGCCTTTACGCCGTGCTCGATCACGAGCCGCTGATCCAGGACCGTCCGGATGCCGTGCCGCTCCGCCCCGGCCCGGGGGAGATCCGCTTCGATGGCGTCAAGTTCGGCTATCGTGCGGACCGGCCGGCGCTGTACGAGATCGACCTGGTCGTGCCGGCGGGCCGGACCGTGGCGCTGGTCGGCCCCTCGGGCGGCGGCAAGTCGACCATGCTGAACCTGATCCTGCGCTTCTACGACGTCGACGAGGGCGCCATCCTGATCGACGGTCAGGACGTGCGCCGGGTCACGCTCTCGAGCCTGCGCAGCGCGATCGCGCTGGTGAGCCAGCATGTCGATCTGTTCGACGACACCGTGCGCGCGAACATCGCCTACGGCCGCCCCGAGGCGAGCGAAGGCGAGATCATCGAGGCGGCGAAGGCCGCGGCGGCGCACGAGTTCATCTGCGCGCTGCCCGATGGCTACCACACCGTGATCGGGCCGAGCGGCGCGAGCCTGTCCGGCGGGCAGCGGCAGCGGCTGGGGATCGCCCGGGCGATGCTCAAAGACGCCCCGATGCTGCTCCTGGACGAGGCCACCTCGGCGCTCGACAGCGAGGCCGAGCGCGTCATCCAGAGCGCGCTCACGCGCCTGATGCGGGGGCGGACCACGCTGGTCATCGCCCATCGCCTGTCGACCATCATCGGCGCCGACCTGATCGCGGTGGTGGAAAGCGGCCGCATCGTCGAGACCGGCACGCATCAGAGCCTGCTCGCCCGCGGCGGTCATTACGCCCGCCTGTACGAGTTGCAGTTCGCCGAGCAGCGTGCGGCCGCGGAAGGCGGGCCCGCGGTCGTGCCGGCGCTCGGCCGCCGTCGCGCTTGAGACATGCGCCGCACGCGCCCGCCCTGGTACCGGCGGCCGTCGCTGCAGCCGATATGGGGCCGTCTCGTCGCCGCCTACATCCGGCTGGTGCACAGGAGCGGCCGCTGGCAGCTGCACTGCGATGCCGAGGCGGCGGAGCTGATTCGGGCGCGACGCCCGTTCATCGGCGCCTTCTGGCACGGCCGCCTGATGATGATCGACCCGGCCTGGCGCGCGGCGGTGGCCGAGCTCGGCGTGCGTGAGCCGCTGCAGCCCTACGTGGTCATGTCCGCGCATCGCGACGGGCGCCTGATCGCGAATGCGACCGCCTATTTCGGGCTCAAGTCGCTCGCGGGCTCCACCAAGCGAGGCGTCGGGCTGTTCCGCGCCGCCATGCGCGTGATCGAGGACGGACACATCGCCGTGATCACG
>CAZXYL010000037.1:0-10721 GCA_964644915.1 uncultured Geminicoccaceae bacterium | reverse complement strand
ATCGTGCGCATCCTGCGCGGCGGCGAGCTCGCCTGGCAGGACGAGGACGCCGCGACGGCTGCCGCCGGCGGTTTCTGGACCGGACGCGAGGCGTATCTCGTCATGATCGCCGTCGTGGTGCTCGGCGTCTGGCTGCTCGGCTTCATGGTCGGGATCGCGCTCTTCTTCCTGGCGTTCCTGCTGCTGAAGGCGCGGGCCGGGCTTGCCCGCACCGCCCTGCTGACGGCCTCGGCGCTCGCTTTCCTGATCGTGCTGTCCTGGGCCATGACCCTGCACCTGCCCGAAGGCCTG
Source organism: uncultured Geminicoccaceae bacterium (assembly GCA_964644915.1). Taxonomy (GTDB): domain Bacteria; phylum Pseudomonadota; class Alphaproteobacteria; order Geminicoccales; family Geminicoccaceae; genus CAZXYL01. Next base: position 10,430 of record CAZXYL010000037.1, on the reverse strand, counting down.
CTGCCGGAGATGCTGACCGCCGCCATGGCCGGATGAGCGGCGCGCGGGCGCCCGCGCGGTTCGGCCGCGCAGAACTGTTGAGGAGAGGAACCCGCATGCCGCTGCGCGCCATTCCGTGCATCCTGATGCGTGGAGGGACCTCCAAGGGGCCCTACTTCCGGCTCTCCGACCTGCCGGCGGACCCCGAGGTTCGCGACCGGGTGCTGCTGGCCGCCATGGGCTCGCCGGACATCCGGCAGATCGACGGTATCGGCGGCGCCGACACGCTCACCAGCAAGGTCGCCATGGTCGGCCCCTCGACGCGCGAGGGCGTTGATGTCGACTATCTGTTCGCGCAGGTGTCGGTCGACCGCCCGTTCGTCGATACCGCGCCGTCCTGCGGCAACATGCTCGCCGGCATAGGCCCGTTCGCCATCGAGCACGGCATGGTGCCCGCGCAGGACGGCGAGACCCGGGTCATGATCTTCAACGTCAACACCAACAGCCGGATCGAGGCCACCGTGCAGACCCCGGGCGGCCAGGTCGAGTACGAGGGCGACACCGCGATCGATGGCGTGCCCGGCGCCGCCGCGCCGATCCTCCTGAGCTTCATGGACGTGGTCGGGTCCAAGACCAGGGCGCTCTTGCCGACCGGCCACGCGCGCGACGTCATCGAGGGCGTCGAGGTGACCTGCATCGACGTCGCCATGCCCATGGTGATCATGCGCGCCGCCGACCTGGGCAAGACCGGCTACGAGAGCAAGGCGGAGATCGACCACGACGCCCGGTTCTTCGCCCGGATCGAGCGCATCCGGCGCATCGCGGGCGAGCGCATGGGGCTCGGCGACGTCACCGGCAAGGTGATCCCCAAGATCGGCCTGCTGGCACCGCCGCGCGAGGGCGGCAGCGTCACCTCGCGCTACTTCGTGCCGCACAATCTGCACGCGGCACATGCGGTGACCGGTGCCGTCTGCGTCGCCAGCTGCTGCGCGCTCGAGGACTCGGTCGCGGCCGGCATCGCCCGCATGGAGCGCAGCGGGCGCGAGCAGGTGCGGATCGAGCACCCCTCCGGCAAGATCGACGTCGTGCTCGAGACCGAAGGCCAGGGCCCGGGCATGCAGATCGTCCGCGCCGGCCTCGTGCGCACCGCACGCAAGCTGATGGCGGGGGAGGTCTATGTGCCGGCGCACGTGTGGGAGCGGTGATGAGCGCCCGCTACGTGCTGGCGCACGAGCCGCTCACCGCGGCGGTCGCTGGTATCTACGAGCACTACGGCCTGCCCGCGGCCGATGCGCGGCTGGCGGCGGAAGGCTTGGTGCGTGCCGATCTGCGCGGCGTCTGGAGCCACGGCGTCGCCCGGGTCTCGATGTACACCGAGCGCCTGCGCCGCGGCCTGATCGACCCGGCGCCGGCGATCGCGCTCGAGCGGCCGGCAGCCGCGGTCGCGCACATGGACGGCGGCAACGGCATCGGCTTCGTGGTCGCGACCCGGGCGATCGACGCGGCGATGGCGATTGCCGACGAGATCGGCGTCGGCGTGGTCGGCGTGCGCCGCAGCGGACACTATGGCATGGCCGCCATTTACGCCCTGCGCGCGATCGAGCGCGGCTTTGCCAGCTTCGTCTACACCAACGCCTCGCCCGCCATGCCGCCCTGGGGCGGCCGCGTGCCGATGCTCGGCACCAACCCCTACGCGGTCGGCATCCCCGGCGGTGGGCGCGGCGATATCGTGATCGACATGGCGTGCACCGTGACCGCGCGCGGCAAGCTCAAGTTCGCCGCCCAGCGCGGCGAGGCGATCCCGGCGGGCCTGGCGCTCGACGAGGACGGCCGCCCGACCACCGATGGGGCGGCCGCGTTCCGCGGCACGGTGCTGCCGTTCGGCGGCCACAAGGGCTCGGCGCTCGCCCTCCAGCTCGACATCATGTGCGGCGTTATGACCGGCGCGGCGTTCGGTGGTGCCGTGCGCAACCCGTTCACCGGCCTCGACGGCCCACAGGATGTCGGCCACTTCTTCCTGGCCATGCGGCCGGACCTGTTCCTCGGCCGCGAGGCGTGGCGCGAGCGCATGGATGCCATGGTCGAGCGGCTCAAGACGACCCCGCGGGCGGAGGGCGTAGACGAGGTCATGCTGCCGGGCGAGATCGAGGCGCGCACCGAGGCGGAGCGCCGCCGGAGCGGGGTTCCGATCACGGCGGACGTGTGGGCGGACCTCGGCCGCGAGGCGAAGCTCGCAGGCGTCGCGCTGCCGGAACCGGAGCCCGGGTGAGGGGGAGCCGTGCGGCGGTCGAGGTGTTCGACGGCCGCGCCGGGCCGGCAGGAACTCACGAATGTGCGCTCGCGTTTACAGCGCATCGTCCGGCAGGCGTATGCGGAGCACCATCATGACGCGCACTCCTTCGGCCCTCCTGGCTCTGGCAGCCGGTGCCGTACTCCTCACCGCCTGTGCGGCCACCGACCGGGTGCAGGGCAGTGCCGGTGGCATCGCGCTCCGCATCAACGACGAGGAGGAGGCCCTGCGCGAGGCGCGCGACCGGGCCGAGGCGCACTGCCGCGAGTTCGACCGGTTCGCCGTGCTCCAGGGTGTGAGCGAGATCGGCAGCGACCGGCGGCTGGCCACCTTCAACTGCGTGCGCTCGCAAGGCGGGGGCGTGGCCGTGCTGATCGGCAATCGTGACGACGATCTGGAGGACGCCCAGGAGCGGGCCGAACGCTACTGCGACGACTACGGCCGCATCGCCGTCCTGCAGTCGGTGAGCGCGATCGGGAACCGGCGGGTGGCCGCGTTCAACTGCGTCCTGGCTTAGCGAACCCGCCCCGCCGGGTCGCTCAGCCCTCGAGCATGCCCGCGAGCTTCATGGCGACGCCGAGCGATCCCTCCACCTTGATCTGGCCCAGCGTGTAGGCGAGCGTCGGGCTGAGCTCGCCGCGCAGCAGCCGCTCCAGCTTGGCCTCGCTCAGGCGCACGGTGCAGGCCGCTTCCGCCTCCTCGTGCGAGACGGTTGGCGGCGCCTGGGTGGCGTCGACCAGGATCAGCCCGCCCTCGTCCAGGACGAACTTGACCCTGGCATCGAGGGCCGCGAGCTCGGGCAGGCGCGCCCGGATCTGCTCGGTGACGCTTTCCAGGCTCATGCGACCTCACGCGATGGCGGGGGAGGGGCCGAGGCGCCAGGCGTCTGCGCGTTCAGCTTGCGCATCTCCTCGGCGATCAGCATGCGCCGCGAGGGCTTGCCCATCAGCGTCCTGGGCAGCTCGTCGCGGAACTCGATCTGCTTGGGCTGCTCGAACGGCGCGAGCTTGTCCTTGAGGAACGCCCGCAGCTCGCCGGCGGTGAGCACCGAGCCGTCGTGCAGCTTGACATAAGCCTTGACGAGCTCGCCGCGGTGGCGGTCGGGCAAGCCGCAGACCGTGGCCTCCTCGACCGCCGGATGCAGCTCGATCGCCTCCTCGACCATGCGCGGGTAGACGTTGAAGCCGCCGTTGAGGATCAGGTCCTTGATCCGGTCGATCAGGTAGACGTAGCCGTCCTCGTCCATGTAGCCCACATCGCCCGTGTGCAGGCGCCCGTTGCGCAAGGTCTCCAGGGTCTCCTCGTCGCGCCCGGCATAGCCCGCCATCACCTGCGGCCCGGTGATGCAGATCTCGCCGCGCTGGCCGAGCGGGAGCCGCCGGTCGGGATCGTCGAGCGAGGCGATCTCGATCACGGTGCCCGGCAGCGGCAGCCCGACCGAGCCGGGTTTGCGCAAGCCGCTGAACGGGTTGATCGTGCACACGGGCGCCGCCTCGGAAAGGCCATAGCCCTCCACGAGCGAGCAGCCGGTCAGCCGCTCGAACTCCTCCTGCACCGCGCGCGGCAGGGGCGCACCGCCCGAGATGCAGTATTTCAGGCTCGACAGATCGTACTGGTCCAGGAGCTTCGAGCCGTTGATGGCCGAATACATCGTGGGCACGCCCAGCATCACCGTCGGCCGCTGCTCGTGGATCAGCTTGAGCAGCTGATCGAGGCGAAAGCGCGGCATCAGGATGATCTCGAAGCCCGATGCGAGGCCGGCGCTCATGACCGCGGTCATGCCGAAGACGTGGAAGAGGGGCAACACGCCCACGACCTTCTCCTCGCCCGGGCGGCTGCCCACCGCCCACAGCGCCACCTGCCGGGTGTTGGCGTGAATCGCCGCGTGCGTGAGGATGGCTCCCTTGGGCGTCCCGGTCGTGCCGCCGGTGTACTGCAGGACCGCGACGTCCTGCTCGGGCTCGATTTCGACCGGGGCCGGCTTGCCGTCGTTGGCGATCAGCGTCTTGAACTTGACATGCTGGCCGTCCCGGCCGACGTCGGCGATCTCCTTGCGCCGGAGCAGCGCGTACAGGGTCCGCTCGCGCCAGGGCAGGATGCCACCCATGGAGCCGACCACGATCGTCTCGAGGCAGGTGTCCTCGAGGCGCGCCCGGATCTTGGGGTAGATCGCCTTGATGTTGAGCGTGACCATGATCGTGGTCTTGGAATCCTCGATCTGGCGGGCGATCTCGCGCGGCGCGTAGAGGGGATTGTAGTTGACGACGGTGCCGCCGGCCTTGAGCACGGCATAGAAGCAGATCACGTAGTAGGGGCAGTTCGGCAGGCACAGGCCCACGCGCGTGCCCTTCTTGACGCCGAGCGCCTGAAAGCCCTGGGCGGCGCGATCCACCAGCTGGCCCACCTCCTTGTAGGTCGAGATCCGGCCGAGGAAATCGAGACACGGTCGCGTCGCGAACGCCGTCACGGCATCGTCGAGCAGGCTGAACAGCGGCCTCGGCTCGAGCGCGAGGTCCCAGCTCAGCCCTTTGGGATAATGGGCTTCCCACGGATAGGGCCGCTCGAGCACGAAATCGGGCGGTGGTGCGTCCGCGACGGGTGCTGGCGCCGCCGCCGGCCGGAACAGCCAGTCGCGCAGGCTTCGCAGGCCCCACAGCCGGCTCGGCCGGCCAGCCAGCACCTCAGCCATGGTCGCGGTCCCTCGACCTTCCCTCGTCCGATGCTACGGCCCGGGCGCGGCGGCGGCAATCGCGCCCAGACCCGGTGCCACCATACTCAACGCTTTCAGCATCAAGATTGTGTTAGTTGGTGCCGGAAAAAAACGATGGGCGCATGACGCAGGCGCACGAAAGTGCCGTTGCCGCCTCCGTTCAGACCCCGATGCCGAGCTCGCTGAACGGCACGAACTCGACGAGGTCGCCGGGCTCGACCCGGATGACCTCCTCCGGCAGCTCGATCAGGCCGTCAGCCGCGGTGAGCGAGGTGAGGATGCCCGAGCCCTCCCGCTCGATCCGCTGGACAAGCGTCCTGCCGTCGGGCCCGGGCACCAGCTGCGCGCGCAGATACTCGCGGCGCCCGGCCTTCTTCTTCATCGCGAACCCGGCCGGGACGTGAAAGATCATCGGCTCCGGCCAGGCGCCGCCGGCGAGTGCGGTGAGCACCGGCCGCGCGAAACGCACAAAGCAGATCACGGCCGCGACCGGGTTGCCGGGCAGGCCGATGAAGACGCACGGCCCCAGCTGGCCGAAGGCGAGCGGCCGGCCGGGCTTGACCGCGATCTGCCAGAAATGCAGGCGGCCGAGGCGCGCCACCGTGCGCACGAGGTGATCCTCGTCGCCGCGCGAGGCTCCGCCCGAGGTCACGATCGCATCGTGATCCGTGCCGGCGCGCGCGAGCGCCGCCTCGACCGCCTCGGGCTCGTCCGGCACGATGCCGAGATCGGCCGTCTCGCAACCGAGGCTCTGCAGCAGGCCGTGCAGGATCGTGCGGTTGACGTCGTAAGTGCCGCCAGGCGACAGGGGGACGCCCGGCTCCGCCAGCTCGTCGCCCGACGAGAGGACGGCCACCCGCAGCCGCCGGTAGACCTCGAGCTCGCCCCGGCCGGCGTTGGCGGCCAGCCCCACGTCCTGCGGGCGCAGACGCCGTCCCGGCCGCAGCACCACCTCGCCGCGCCGGATGTCCTCGCCCGCCTCGCGCCGGTTGGCGCCCCGCTTCACGCCCGGGGGGATCAGCACCGCATCGCCCTCGATCCGGACGTCCTCCTGCATCAGGGCGGTATCCGCACCCTGTGGCATCGGCGCGCCGGTGAGCACCCGCAGGGCACTTTTGGGCGGCAGCGGACCCTCGTAGGGATGGCCGGCGGCGGCGCGGCCGTGGGCCAGGCGCAGCCGGGTCTCCCCGCTCGGGTCGAGGTCCCCGTGCGCGAAGGCGAAGCCGTCGACCGCGACGTTGTCGAAGCCCGGGTTGTCGCGCTGGCTCACCACGGTCTCGGCGAGAATGCGCCCGTGCGCCCGGGCGAGCGGCACGGTCTCGCGGCCGACCACCGGCCGGACGCGCTCCCGCAGCAGCGCCAGCGCCTCGCCCGCGGGCATGCGCTTGGGGTCATGCGCGAAGCAGTCGTCGAGCGCCCGGCGCGCCATCGGAGCCTCAGCCGCCCGCGAACAGGGCGCGCACCGCACCGCGCAGGCTGCCCTGCTCGAGGTAGCGCACGCCGGCGACGCCGCCCGCGACGATGGCGAAGAAGGCGAGGAAGGAACCGGCAGCCAGGGTCGAGACGCCGGTGATACCCTGGCCGATGGTGCAGCCGAGCGCCAGAACGCCGCCCACGCCCATGAGCGTCGCCCCGAGCAGGTGCCGGCGCAGATCATCGATGCCGGCGAAGCCCTCGATCCGGAACTCACCCGCCGCGGCCGCGGCCAAGAAGGCGCCCGCCAGCACGCCGCCGAGCGCCGCGACGCCGAAGCTGAGCGCCCCGCTCGTGAAGGTCATCAGGTAGACTAGCCCGTTGCCGACCGGCCCGACGAAGGTGAACGAGGCCGGCTGGGCCCAGACGTCCCAGGCGAGGGAGGTGATCAACCAGCCGGCCGGGATCAGCGCGCCCAGGATCAGGCCGGCGGCGAGATCGCGCCCCGAGCGCCGGAACGCCGGGTCCTTCAGACAGAACCAGATCACGCCGCCACCGAAGACCACCGCGAGCACCGGGCGCCATGCCGGGCTCGCCCCGCCGAAGGCCGCGGCCATGATCTCCGGCAGCGCCTGCCGGCCGGGCATGCCCACGGCGCTCGCCTCGACCAGCGCGATGCGCGCGTAGGCGAACAGCCCGCTCATGGTCATGTACGCGGTGATGCCGAGCACCAGGAGCACGACCAGGGACTTGAGGTTGCCGGCGCCCAGCCGGACCACGTTGCGCGACGCGCAGCCGCCGGTCAGCGTCATGCCGAAGCCGAACATCAGCCCGCCGAGCGCGAGCGCAAGCCAGGCGAGGTCCGAGGCGACATAGAGCGAGGTGCCGAGATCGACCAGGCCTGCGAGCTGGAGCGCCTGGCTACCGAGGATCGCGACCCCGATTGCCATCAGCCACGCGCGCAGGCGGCGCCAGTCGCCGAACAGGACGGCATCCGAGATCCCGCCCATGGCGCAGAAATGCGTGCGCTGCACGGTCGCGCCGAACACGACCCCGGCCACGAACGCCGCGGTGCCGACCCAGGTGGTGTCGCCGAACTCCCCCATCCCACTCGCTCGGGCTCGAGCCAACTGCTACCAAGATATAGCGCACGCACGCCGTGTGCCCGAGGATTATCGGCGGCGGGCCTGCCAGTGGAGTGCCGGCGCAGGCTTGCATGCTGGACGTGATGCGGGAGCTGGAGCGAATGGCCGAGGAGATCCTGGACACGCGCGGGTTGAGCTGTCCCCTGCCCGTCCTGCGCGCGCGCAAGACGCTGCAGAAGCTGCCTGCGGGCGCCGTCCTGCAGGTGCTGGCGACCGACCCGGGCACGGTGCGCGATTTTCGCGCCTTCTGCGAGGCGACGGGCCACGAGCTGCTGGAGCACACCGAGCAGGAGGGCGAGTTCGTCTTCCGCCTGCGCAAGGCGCCCTGACATGACCACGAGCTTCGCGGTGTGGCGCCGGGAGGGCTTCATCATCACCACCGATCCCGCGGCGACCGATCTGGACGCGGTCTGCGGTTTTCTCGCGACCTCCTATTGGGCGCGCGACGTGCCGCGCGCCGACCTCGAGGCGTCGATCCGCGCGGCACGCGTCTACAACCTCCTGGAGGAGGCGGAGCGGCGGCAGATCGGCTTCGCGCGCGTGGTCACCGACGGCGTGCGCTTCGCCTGGCTGTCCGACGTGTTCGTGCTCGACGCCTGGCGTGGCCGCGGCCTCGCCCGCTGGCTGGTCGCGACCATCATGGCGGACCCGACCTTGTGTCAGGTGCGCCGCTGGCTGCTCGCGACCCTGGACGCGCACGGCCTCTACCGTGCGTGCGGCTGGGCGGAAGCGCCCGCCGGGCGGCTCATGGAGTACCGCCCTGCTCCGACGCGCTAGGCTTCGCTCGCCTGGCGCGCCTGCCGCCGCCGGCGCGCGGCGCTGGCCCACAGGTTCAGGGCCTCGACGCCCGCCGAGAAGGCGATCGCGAAATAGAGATAGCCGCGCGGGATGTGGAAGTGCAGCCCGTCGGCGATCAGGGCGACGCCGACCAGCAGGAGGAAGGAGAGCGCCAGCATCTTCACGGTCGGGTGCGCGTTGACGAACCTGGCCGTCGGCTCGGCCGCGACCAGCATGACGATCATCGCGATCACGATCGCCGCGACCATCACCGGGATGTGCTGGACCATGCCGACCGCCGTGATCACCGAATCCAGTGAGAAGACGACGTCGAGCATGACGATCTGCGCGATCACCGCGGCGAAGCTCGCCGTGCCGGCCACGCTGCCGCCGTGCTCGCCTTCCAGCATATGATGGGTCTCGATCGTGCCCTTCGCGAGCAGGAAGGCGCCGCCGCCCATCAGCACGATGTCGCGCCAGGACAGGTCGAACTCGAGGATCTCGACGAACGGCTCGGTGAGCCCGATCAGCCAGGTGAGGCTGAACAGGAGCACCAGCCGGCCGAGCAGCGCGAGGCCCAGGCCGATGCGGCGCGCCAGCGCCTGCTGGTGCACGGGCAGGCGGCCCGAGACGATCGAGAGAAAGATGATGTTGTCGATGCCGAGAACGATCTCGAGCGCCGTGAGCGCGGCGAGCGCCGCCCAGGCGTGCGGATCGGCGAGCAGTTCGAGCATGGAGGCCTCACATGGGCGGCCCGGCGGTCGCCGGCCGAGCAGCAGCAGCAGAACTGGATTGAAATAGGAACGAGGACGGCACCCCACCTGCGTCAAAAGCGCATGGCGGCGATCACGAGATCTCATGGCGCCCGCCCGGGCGGTATCCGGACGGGCTTGCCAATTCTCAACCATAAGTTAAAAGAAGGAAAAGACAGAGCGCGCTGGCGCGCCTGCGATTTCGACCTGGGATGAATGTCATGGTTGAGGACGGGATCGGCTTTGCTGCGGCGGTTGGGCAGCTCTCGGCGGACGTGGTGGCGATGGCCGTGGCGCTCGGGCTGGCTCTGCTCATCAGGGGCAAGACGCACGCGCTCGTCGCGGTGGCCGACCTCTGGCTGTTCATGGAGGTGCTGACCACGCTGCTCGATCCGGACTACCGGTTCGGCGAGCTGCTGGCGCCGCGTCTGCTCGCGAGCGCGGTGCAGATCACCCTCGCCTGCGGCCTGGTCTGGCTCTGGCGCTACTGGCGGATGACGACGGCGAGCGTGGCCGCGGACTAGCGCAGGGCGGTGCCCGGCTCAGCCGAGAAACCCTCCGATCCGCTCGACCGCCTCCTCGATCGCCTCGATCGAGGCGGCGTAGGAGAAGCGGACGTAGCCTTCGCCGTGGATGCCGAAGCTGGTGCCGGCGATGATCGCCACGCCGACCTCGTTCAAAAGCGCGTCCTGCAGCTCGCGCGCGCTCCAGCCGGTGCCCGTGATGTTGGGGAAGGCATAGAAGGCCCCGCCCGGCCGCACGCAGCGGAAGCCCGGCAGGCCGTTGAGGCGCTCGACGATCACGCCGCGCCGCTGATCGAAGGCGTCGACCATGCGCTGCACCGCATCCTGCGGCCCGGTGAGCGCCTCGATGCCGGCGTACTGGGTCGCGGCGTTGACGCAGGAATGGATGTTGATGGCCAGCCGCGTCGCGTGCTCGACCAGGGCCTGCGGCCACACCGCCCAGCCCAGCCGCCAGCCGGTCATGGCGTAGGTCTTGGACCAGCCGTCGAGCAGGATCAGCCGGTCCGCGAGCTCGGGGTAGACCAGCATGCTGGCGTGCGGGACGTTGTCGTAGACCATCCGCGCGTAGATCTCGTCCGACAGCACCATCACCTCGGGGTGCGCGGCGAGGCCGGCAACCAGCTGGTCGAGCTCCTCGCGCGGCACCACGCCGCCGGTCGGGTTGGCCGGGCTGTTGACGATGATCAGCCGCGTGCGGGGGGTGATCTTGGCCAGGACCTCCTCGGCCGAGAAGGCGAAGCCCTTGTCCTCGTAGAGCGGGATCGGCACCGCCTTGGCGCCCGAGAACTCGATCACCGAGCGGTAGATCGGGAAGCCCGGGTCCGGGTACATGATCTCGGT
>CAZXYL010000036.1:0-13581 GCA_964644915.1 uncultured Geminicoccaceae bacterium | reverse complement strand
CGCTCGCCGCGCGCTTTCTGTTCCGGCCGGCGCCGATCGCCCATCGACCCGCCGCCGGCGAGTGATGCCGAGCGGCACGGCCCGGCCACTCGGGCCGGCAGGTTTTCCGCCGCGCCTTAACCGAATCCTATTCCACGGCTGTTACCGCTAGGCCCGCGGGCATCTGCGCGCACCTAAGGCGGGCCGGAGAACCGCCACTGGAACGCCTCAACCAGCTCGGAGTGTCGCCGGCATGGATCTCGCGACGCTGATCGGCCTCGCCAGCGGCACGGCGGTGGTGCTGCTCGCCATCATGATGGGCGGCCAGTTCACCACCTTCGTCAACGTCCCGAGCGTGCTCATCGTGATCGGTGGCGCGATTGCCGCGACCGTCCTGCGCTTCACGCTCACAGGCGTGTTCACGGCGTTCCGGATCGGCGTTGCCACCGCAATCTCGCAGAGCAGGGCCGCGCCGCCGACGATCATCGACGAGATCTCCGACCTCGCCCGTCAGGCGCGCAAGAGCGGCCTGATCGCGCTGGACGGTATCGAGATCGAGAACGACTTCCTGAAGAAGGGCGTCCAGCTCTGCGTCGACGGCCTGAGCTTCGAGTTCATCAAGGACGCGCTGACCCGCGAGCGCGATCTGTACATCGCACGGCTCGAGGAAGGCGAGCGGGTGTTCCGCGCGCTCGGCGAGGCCGCGCCGGCGTTCGGCATGATCGGCACGCTCGTGGGGCTGGTGCAGATGCTCTCCAACATGGAGGACCCGCAGACCATCGGTCCGGCCATGGCCGTGGCGCTGCTCACGACGCTCTACGGCGCCATGATCGCGAACCTGATAGCACTGCCGCTCGCCGACAAGCTCGCCGCCAAGCTCCAGGTCGAGTACCTGATCCGCACGCTGGTCATCGAAGGCACGCTGCACATCCACAGCAAGACCAATCCCGACGTGATGGTCGAGTTCCTGAGCGCCTATCTGCCCGAGAACCAGCGCGGCATGGAGCCGGTCGAGGCCGCCGCCTGATCGATGCGCGTGCGGGCGGAACCGATGACCAGGAGAATCAAGACCAGAAGCGCCGGGGCGCCGACGTGGCTCGTGACGTTCGCGGACCTGATGTCGCTCCTGGTCTGCTTCTTCGTCCTGATCATCTCCTACTCCGTGCCGGACATCGAGAAGCTCAAGATCGCCGCCGGCTCGATCCGCGATGCCTTCGGCATCACCCGCGAGGTCGTGGTCACCGGCGTGGTCGAGCTGGACGGCAACCCGGTCTACATGTTCGCCCAGGATCTGGCGCCGCGGCCGCTCAACGACGTGATCGGCCCGATTCCCGACCGCGGCAGGAAGATCAACTTCCTGGCGGCCCGCGAGCAGTATTGGGAGGACGCTCTTTCGGACGTGATGCAAGACGTCCCCGATCCGGTCGGCGATGCGGCGCGTTTCGAGCAGATCGAGCAGGAGCTGCGGCAGGCGATGCAGTCGATCCCCGATCTCGCCCGGCTCGCCGATCATCTCGTGATCGAGCACACGCCGGAGGGCCTGCGCATCCAGATCGTCGATCAGGCGCGGATGTCGATGTTCCCGCTCGGCAGCGCCCAGATGCACGCGCCGACCCGCGCGCTGCTGCATCAGGTCGGCCGGGCGGTCCGGGGTCTGCCCAACAAGGTCGCGATCGCCGGCCATACCGACAGCCATCCCTTCCGGCGCACCAATGGCTACGACAACTGGTCGCTCTCGCTCGATCGCGCCGACGCCACGCGGCGCGTGCTGCTCGACGCCGGGCTCGATACCGGGCGGGTCGCGCTCGTGGTCGGCAAGGCGGACACTGACCACATGTTCGCCGCTGATCCCCTGGATGCCCGCAACCGCCGGATCAGCATCACCCTGATCCGGGAGGATCCGCGACCGGTCCAGCGCAGCGAAACCCGGCCCGAGCAGGGCCCCGTCGGGCTCGAGCTCGCGTCGCCGGCAGAGCGGGCTGCCGGCAGTGCATCCCCGGCCGGCCCGGGCGTCGACTTCGCCGAGGCGCGGCGCGGTCTGCCGGAGGGCGCCGGGAGCTTGGGGCACCAGGGCGGGTTGAGCCCGCGGCTGCCGCTCGGCATTCAGTAGCCGCGTTCGCGGTCGACCAGGTTCGCGGGTTCGCGCCCGTCGCGCACCGCACGCAGGGCGTCGGCGATCTGCGCGGCGCCGGTCGCGGGATTGGTGATGCTGGCGACGTGCGGCGTGACCACGATCTTGGGATGCGCCCAGAACGGGTGATCGGGCGGCAGCGGCTCGGGGGCGAAGACGTCGAGCACGGCGCCGCGCAGCCGGTCGGACTCGAGTGCGGCGAGCAGGTCCGCTTCCACCACGTGCTCGCCACGACCGGCATTGATCACCACGGCGCCTTCGGGCAGCGCCGCAAACGTCTTTGCGTTCAGGATGCCCCGTGTCTGCGGTGTCAGCGGCAGCAGGCAGACCAGATAGTCCGAGCGGGCGAGGAAGCGCCGCCGGTCGGCCTCGCCCGCGAAGCTCTCGATCCCCGAGACCGCCTTCGGGCTGCGGGACCACCCGGCAACCGCAAAGCCCGCCCGGGCCAGCATCTCGGCCGCGGCGCGCCCCATGACGCCCAGGCCCATGATGCCGATCCGGACCTCGCCGAGATCGGGGTGCGCGTGTTTCGACCAGCGCTGCTCGCGCTGCTGGGCGAGGTAGAGGTGGAGATCGCGCTGCCAGTGCAGGACGGCGGCCAGGACCCAGCTCGCCATCCGCTCCGCCATGACCGGATCGGCAATGCGCACGATCGGCACGTCCGGCAACCGCAGGCCGGGCGCGAACAGGTCGTCCACGCCGGCGCCGAGCGCGCAGATGCATCTCAGGTTCGGCAAGCCCTCGAGGAGGCCCGGCGGCGGCTGCCAGACCACCGCCGCATCGATCGCCTCCGCGCGCCCGATCTCCGGCCAGAGAACGAACTCCAGCTCCGGCGCCGCGGCGCGCAGGCGCCGCAGCCATTCCTCGGCATTGCTCCACGGGCTGAAGACCATGACGCGCATCGAGAGGGCTCTCATGGATTGAGCGATCTCCCATCGCCAGCACCGGCACCTGTGCGCGTCAAGCCCTGGCGCACCGGGGCCCGCTGCCGTAAACACGGGCGCCCGCCTGCGCTGCAGATGAAGCCGACCTTGAGCACCGGACCCTTCGCCGCCTATCGCCGCCGGGTCGAGACCGGGCGGCTGCGCCCTGATCCTTCCCAGGAGGCCGCCGTCGCACGGCTGGACGGGCTCGCGGACGCGCTCGCCGCGTCCGCGCCGCCGCGCAACGGCTTGTGGCAGCGGCTGGTCCGCGGCCGCAGGCACCTGACGCCGCGCGGCCTCTACCTGCATGGCCCGGTCGGCTGCGGCAAGTCGATGGTCATGGACCTGTTCTTCGAGCAGGCACCGCTCGAGGCCAAGCGGCGCGTGCACTTCCATGAGTTCATGCTCGAGGTGCACGACCGGCTGCACGCGTACCGACAGCGGAGCGGCGCGGAAGCCGAGCTGCTCGGCCGCCTCGCCCGGGAGCTCGCCCGCGAGGCGCGTCTTTTGTGCTTCGACGAGTTCGGCGTGCACAACATCGCGGATGCGATGATCCTCGGGCGGCTGTTCGAGGCCTTGTTCGAGCGGAGTGTGGTGGTCGTCGCGACCTCGAATTTCCCGCCCGAGCGCCTGTACGAAGGCGGGCTGAACCGCGACCGCTTCCTGCCCTTCATCGAGCTCTTGCTGGAGCGGCTGGATGTGGTCGCGATGACCGGGATCGATTACCGGCTCGAGCGCCTGCGGGAGATGAGGGTCTACCACAGCCCGCTCGGGCCGGAAAGCGAGGCTCGGCTGGCAGCCGCGTTTGCCGCGCTCACCGACGAGGCGGAGCCGCGGCCGGAGACGATGGCCGTGAACTCGCGCCGGCTGGTGGTGCCCAAAGCCGCCCACGGCGTCGCCTGGTTCGAGTTCGCGGCGCTCTGCGAGCAGCCCTTGGGCGCTGCCGATTACCTGGCGCTCACCGATCGCTACCACGCCGTGATCCTGCAGGGCGTGCCCCGGCTGACGCCGGACCGGCGCAACGAGGCGCGCCGGCTGATCACGCTCATCGACGCCTTGTACGAGCGGCGCATCAAGCTGATCGTGAGCGCGGAAGCGGCACCGGACGAGCTCTACGCCGAGGGCGAGGGCGCGTTCGAGTTCCGACGCACGGCGAGCCGCCTCGCAGAGATGCAGAGCCGGGAGTATCTCGAAAGCGCCAAGGTGCCGTTGCGGCCGGGCATGCAGCTCGGGGCCTTCGCCCTCACCACCGATCTGACCTGAGCGCGCGCCGGCACCGGAGATGGAAAACGCCCGCCCGGAAAACCGGACGGGCGTGGCGACAGGAAAGGACCGGCCAGACCGGCCGGCCATGACCACTATTGGCTGGTGGTCTCGCCCTCCGCACCGTCCTCGTCGCCCTCGAGCCCGATGCCGGGGCTGTGCTGCCAGGTCTCGTACTCCTGGGCGGACATGCGCCCCTCGGTGCCCTGCGTCGCCTCGGCGAAGCCCCCCTCGCGCCAGTTGATCCACTCCTCGCGGCTGATCTGGCCGTCGCCATCCTCGTCGATCTGGGCGAACAGATCCTCGCCCTCGGCCTCGGGGAAGGCCGTGCCCATGTGCTCTTGGGTCAGGTACTCCTCGCCGCGGCCGAGCTCGTCGAACTGCCGCTCGGCGTCCGAGCGCGCCTGCTCGGAGGTGACGAACTCGTCGTCGCCCTCCATGCCCGTCTGGGCCTCCGCGCCGGCGGCAGCCTCGGTGCCGGTGGTGGTGCCGGTCTCGGCGGCGGTGCCGGCCGTGACGTCCGTCTGCTCGCCGGCCGCATACGCCGGCAGGCCGGCCATGGCGACGCCGAAACCGAGAACCAGCGCGAGCGCGGTGGATGACTTGAGGATCTTCATTGCGGACCTCCTTCACTCCGTTGTCCTGGGGAGAGATGACGCGCCAACGCTGCCGCAAATGATGAAGTTCCGCTGCTGAGTGGTTGACAACCGAGAGACTTCCTTTACCCCTAGTTTAGGTCGACGGGTGCGATGCGGCACCGGCCGACCGGCGGGCGGGCTTCCAGCGCAGCCCGCGACCTGTGGTCTTGCGGATGGGGAAGTCGCACATGGTCAAGACACCGAGCCTGGTGTTCGGGGCAACCTTGGCGCTCAGCCTCGGCGCCGGCTCCAGCCTTGGGCTGGCGGCGCCACTCGCGGGCGGCGAGCTTTCCGGTCGGACTGTCGAGCAAGGGAGCGACCAGGACCCGGGCACGCTGCGTAAGGCGGTGCGCCGGGCCTCCCAGCACGGCGCCATCGCCGATGCCGATCGCGACGGTCGGGTCACGCGCGAGGAAGCGAGCGCGTTCTTCGCGGCGCGCTTTGCACGTATGGACGTCGATCGCGACGGCGCGCTGAGCGAGGAGGAGTTCCTGAGCCACGGCGCGGGCGCGCCGGCGACAGGCTGGCCGGTCGCTTTTCGTACCGGACCGCGCACGGGCTTCGAAGCGATCGATCTCGACGGCGACGGCGTGCTCAGCCGCGAGGAGTTCCTGCGTGCCAGCATCGAGCAGAGAGAGGCCGAACGCCCGGATCGCCTGCCTCGGCGCCGAGCGATCTTCGCGGCCCTCGATGCCGACGGGGACGGCAGCGTGAGCCGAAAGGAGTACCTGGCGGCCGCGGCCCGCCACTTCGCCCGGAGCGACAAGGACGGTGTCGGCGCGCTCACGCTATGGGAATTTTTCGCCCGGCTCCGCTTCTAGGGCGCGGGTCGGCTCGCGCGTCGAGCGCGGGCGCGATCCGTCAGGCCGGACCACTCTCGCGCCGGCGCGCGAAGATCACCGCCGCCTCGAAGCTGAGCACGTCCTCGCCGTTCTGGTTGGCGACCAGGGATCGCAGGCGCGCGATGCCGCGGTCCGGCCGCGAGCGCGAGGGCTTGACCTCGAGGACCTCGAGGCGCGCCCGCAGGACGTCGCCCGGGCGCACGGGCTTCAGCCAGCGCAGCTGCTCCAGCCCGGGCGATCCCATCGCCGCCGCCCGGTTGAGCAGGTTGTCAGCGAACAGCCGCATGAAGATGCACGCGGTGTGCCACCCGCTCGCGATCAGCCCGCCGTAGATCGACCGGGCCGCCGCGGCGTCGTCGACATGGAAGGGCTGCGGGTCCCATTGCCGGGCGAAGTCGACGATCTCGTCACGAGACACCCGGTGCTGGCCGAGGTCGAAGACCTGCCCCGCCTCGAGGTCGTCCAGATAGAGTTCGGCCATCGGCTGCTCGCCCGACTGCTGGATGTCGTCCGCGTCGACGGGGCACGGCAAGGGAGAGGACCTTGCCGCAAGGTGCTTCCGCCCGCAAGGCGCCGGCATCGACCCTGGTCAGGCGCGGCATGGTCTCTTATTGCTGACGAGTGACGGATGACGACCGCAGCGTTCGGTCGGGATGGTGGCAGAATGAGCGCACCGCATCTGGTCCATCTGTTCTCGAGCTTCGGGCCGGGCGGCGCGCAGCTGCGCACTGCCGCCCTGATCAACCGCTTCGGCTGCCGCTATCGCCACACGATCGCGGCCTTGGACCGGCGCACGGGGGCGCGCGATCTGATCGACCCCGGCCTCGACGTGGGCGTTATCGGGCCACCGGAGCCAGGCTGGCCCGCGCCGGTTCGGTTCGGCCGCATGCACGCCTGGCTGCGTATGCTGCAGCCCGACCTGGTCCTGACCTATGGCTGGCCGGCGCTGGAGCTGGCGCTCGCGGGGCCTTGGCGGCCCCGGGCGCCCGTGATGCATCTGCCCGACGACGGGGTGGCGGCGGGGCCGGCGGCGAGACGGCTTCGTCCGGGCTGGCGCGCGCGTGTGGCGCTCGCCCGGGTGGACCGGGTCGTGGTCGCGGGGCGCGCGCTCGAGCGCATCGCCCGGCGGCTGTGGCGGATCCCGGAGGCAAGCCTCTGCCGGATCCCGAACGGGATCGAGCTCGATCGGTTCGGCAGACCGCCGGAGCGGAACGCGCTGCCCGACTTCACGCGTCAGCCGGGCGAGGCGATCGCCGGGACCGTCTGCACCATGCGCGCCGCCAAGGGCCTCGACCGGCTGGTGCGGGTCTTCGCCAAGGTGGCCGATGCCCGGTCCGCCCGGCTGGTGATCGTGGGCGATGGCCCGGAACGCGGCGATCTGATCGGCGCCATCGTCGAGCACGGGCTGGAAGGCCGGGTGGCGCTGCCGGGCTACATGCCGCGTCCCGAGCGCTATCTCGGCTGGTTCGATGTCTTCGCCCTCGCCTCGGAGAGCGAGCAGATGCCGCACAGCCTCATGGAGGCCATGGCTCAGGGCCTGCCGGTGGTCGCGACCGACGTCGGCGACATCAAGGCGATGGTGAGCGAGCCCAATCGGGATTTCGTGGTCGATCGCGCCAACGAGGCGGCGTTCGCCGCCAAGCTCGATGCGCTCCTGCGCGACGGGCAGCTGCGGATGCGCCTGGGCCGGGCCAATCGCGACAAGGCGCTGGCCGAGTTCGGCTTCGAGCGCACCGCGCTCGGTTACGCGCGGCTGTTCGAGGAGCTGCTGGCCCTGCAGCCGGCGGGGCATTCGCACCTCGGCGCCTCCGCATGAGCACGGGCCGGGCCGGCCCGACTTGATGCGAAGGTCGGGGCCGGCTATTGCGAAGGAGCTCGTTGCCTCGCACCCACGGTCCCTTCTCGGAGACGCAAACGCCATGTCGATTCAGCGCGCCCTCCTGTCGGCTCTCCTCGTCGCCTCGCCCGGCGTCGCCCTGGCGCATACCGGTCACGCGCCGGTGGCCGGCTTCGGCGCCGGCTTTCTGCATCCGATCGGCGGCGCCGATCATCTGCTCGCCATGGTCGCGGTCGGGGTGCTGGCGGCGCAGCTCGGCGGCCGCGCCCTGCTCGGGCTGCCGCTCGCCTTTCTCGCCGTCATGGCGCTGGGCGGCCTGCTCGGTGCCGGCGGCCCGGCGCTGCCGGCTGTGGAAGCGGGCATCCTCGCATCCGTGGTGGTTCTGGGCGGGCTGATAGCCATTGGCCGGCCGCTGCCGCAGAGCCTGGCGCTGGCGCTCGGCGGGCTGTTCGCGCTCTGCCACGGCCATGCGCACGGTGCGGAGATGCCGGCGGCGAGCGGGCTCCTCACCTACGGCGGCGGCTTCCTTCTGGCCACCGCCGGGCTGCAGGGGCTCGGCATCGGGCTCGGCACCATGCTCGCCCAAAGTGGCAGGCTGACGTGGATCCGCTACACGGGAGGCGCGATCGCGCTCTGCGGCCTCGGCCTTTTCGCCGCATAAGGGCTGCAGCCGGTGAGCGATCTGGCGACGTTTGGCGCCACCGAGCTGCAGGCGCTCTATCGTAGGAAGGCACTTTCGCCGGTCGAGGTCGCCCGCGCCGTTCTCGCGCGGATCGAGCGCTTCGATCCGGCGGTCAACGCCTTCTGTCTGGTCGACGCGGAGCGCGCGCTCGAGGCCGCGCGCGCGTCCGAGGCGCGCTGGCACAAGGGGACGCCCGGGGGCCTGGTCGACGGCGTGCCGACGACCATCAAGGACGTGACGCTGACCCGCGGCTGGCCGACCCTGCGCGGCAGCCGCGCGGTGCCGGCGGACCAGCCCTGGGAGGACGACGCGCCGGTGACCGCCCGCCTGCGCGAGCAGGGTGCGGTCCTGATCGGCAAGACCACGACGCCGGAGTTCGGCTGGAAGGCGGTCACCGACTCGCAGCTGACGGGGATCACACGCAATCCGTGGGACGTGGCGCGGACGCCCGGTGGCTCGAGCGGCGGTGCAGCCGCCGCCTGCGCGCTCGGCATGGGGGCGCTCCACATCGGCTCCGACGGCGGCGGCTCGATCCGGATCCCGGCGGGCTTCACCGGCATCTTCGGCCTCAAGCCCTCGTTCGGGCGCGTGCCGGCGTGGCCCGCGAGCCCTTTCGGCACGCTGGCGCACATCGGCCCGATGACCCGAACGGTGGCGGACGCCGCCTTGATGCTGGACGTGCTGGCACTGCCGGACGCCCGCGACTGGTACGCCCTGCCGTACGACGGGCGGGACTATCGCATCGGTCTCGAGGACGGCGTGCGCGGGCTGCGCATCGCGTTCAGCCCCGCTCTCGGCTACGCCCGCGTCGACCCGGAGGTCGCCGAGCAGGTCGCCGGCGCGGCCCGGGTGTTCGAACAGCTCGGCGCCCATCTCGACGAGACCGATCCGGGCTTCGAGAACCCGATCGAGACCTTCGAGGTGCATTGGTACGCGGGCGCTGCCAACCTGCTGCGCCGGTTCTCGGACGAGCAGCACGCGCTCATGGACGAGGGCCTGCGTGCGATCGCCGCGCAAGGGAGTGCTCACTCCCTGCAGGATTACCTCGCCGCCACCGACCGGCGGGCGGCGCTCGGCGAGCAGATGCGCGCCTTCCACCAGAGCTACGACCTGCTGCTCACGCCGACCTTGCCGATTCCGGCGTTCAAGGCCGGCGAGGAGATAGCGGACCCGAGCACCCAGAAGCGCTGGATCGAGTGGACGCCGTTCTCCTATCCGTTCAACCTGACCCAGCAGCCCGCAGCCACGGTGCCCTGCGGCTTCACGCGTGCCGGCCTGCCGGTGGGTCTGCAGATCGTCGGGCCCATGCACGCCGACGCGCTGGTCCTGCGCGCCGCCCGCGCCTTCGAGGCGGTGCGGCCCTGGCCGATGCCGGCCGCGCCGCGGGGCAGCCCCGGCGAGGCGCCATCGGGCGGCGGATCAACCGGCTGATCAGCTGGCCGAGCGGCTCACCGCCATGCGCGCGCCCGGGCCACGGCGCGTAGCGCCTCGGTCACGCGCCGGAGCGCTCGTCCCGTGCGGGCCGGCTCAGGCCATCGGGTCTTCCTTGATGAAGGGCAGGCTCTCCCAGCTCCTGCCGGCAGCGACGATGCAGGAGAGACCCGCCGGCGTGGTGCTGACCACGGTCCAGGTCCCCTTGTCCATGGACGCGTAGACCTGCAGCAGGTTGCCGTTGGACTGCAGGCCGAAGGCCACGGGGGCTTCGGAATACTTGTTGCTGAGCTGCTTGGCGATCTCGGTCGCGTCATGGCACGGCATGCGCATGCCGGCCGGCGGCGACTGCGCCGCCGCGGATTCGACGAAGGCGCCGCCCGCGAACGCCAGGCTGGTGAGGAACACGGCCAAACGACGCATCGCTCGAACTCCCTTGGACATGATGCGCTGGCAGCATCGGCTGCGCGGTCATTTGGCCACGGACCGGTTACTACAAAGTTAATGTCGCGGAAGTTTTATCGCACCCAGGGGCGGCTCGCCCAATGGTCGTGACGGCCGCCGGGCGCCTGCCGCCCCGACGGCGGGCGGCGGCAGCGAGTCAGGCCATCGGGCCGCGATCGACGGAGATGCTTTCCCAGTGCTCGCCGGCGGCGACGATGCAGGTGAGGCCGTCCGGCCGGGTGGTCACGATCGTCCAGCTGGCGCCGTCCTTGGAGACGAACACCTGAACCAGATGGCCGTTGGACTGCAGGCCGAGCGCCTCCGGCGCCTCGGAATACTGCTGGTCCAGCATCTTCACCACGTCCTTGTGCTCGTGGCACGCCGGGCTCGTCACCTGCAGCGAGGCCTGGGCCAGCGGCGACGGCGCCAGCGCCCAACTGCCCGCCAGGAGCGTGGAAGCGACAATCAAGATCGGCCGCATCATCGGCTCTCCCTCCTCTCCTCGCCGGCATGTCACCGCGCCGAAACAGCAGACGGCATGCCGCTGGCAAGTATTGTGCTTACAAGCGAGGCCGGACCACAAGAACCGGGACGCGCCGAGGGCCTGAGCTCGACGTGTGCCAAGACGGGACCAAGTTGCTCGCCGGTCTGACCTCAGATCTCATGTGTGCGATGAACGGCGGAGCGTAGGGCAAGTTCCGCTCACGTCGACGGCGGGACAAAATTCGAGCGAACGTTCGGCCGACAAGCAGCGCTGGTCGAGCTTGTTCTCGCGTCGTCTCGGTGCCTCAGTCGGCGGCGGCCGGGGCCACCGGGCGCGGTTTCGGCACCACCGGCACGGCGCCGATCAGCTCCTCGGTATAGGCGTGATAGGGCGGGTCGAAGACCTCTTCGACGGTGCCGAACTCGACCACTTCGCCCTTGTAGATGACCGCGACGTAGTCGGCGATCGACCGGACCAGGGCGAGATCGTGCGAGATGAACACGAGGGTGAGCTCGCGCGCACTCTGGATCTCGTTCAGAAGCTCGATCACCCGCGCCTGGACCGAGACGTCGAGGGCGGAGGTCGGCTCGTCGGCGATGATGATCTCGGGGCTCGCGGCGAGCGCCCGGGCGATGGCGACGCGCTGCTTCTGGCCGCCGGAGAGCTGGTGCGGGCGGCGGCGCGCGAAGTCGGGCGGCAGCTTGACCGCCTCCAGCAGCTGCGTCACCTGCCGGCCGATGTCGCCCCTCGCCTTGCCCAGCCGGCGGAGCGGTCGGGCCAGCGAATAGCCGATCGAATGGCTCGGGTTGAGGGTGCCGTCCGGGTTCTGGAAGATCATCTGCAGGCGCGCGAGCACCTCGGGGGGACGCCGCTCCACGGCCAGGTGGCACAGATCGAAGCCGCCCGAGAGCAATACCTTGCCGTCGTCGCCGCGCTCGAGCCCGAGCAGGATCTTGGCCAGCGTGGACTTGCCGCAGCCGGACTCGCCGACGATCGCGAGCGTCTTGCCGGCCCGGACCCGCAGGTTCACGGCATCGAGGGCCCGCACCTCGCGCGCCCGGGAGCGGAACAGGCTGAAGCCGCCCGAATCGACGTAGGTCTTGGAGAGGCCCTGGATCTCGAGGGTGACCGGCCCCTGGCCGTCCCCGTGACCCGCCGGGATCGGATCGGCGAGCGAGGGGATCGCGCTCAGCAGCTTCTTCGTGTACTCGGCCCTGGGATGGGTGAAGACGTCGAGCGTCGGGCCGAGCTCGACGATCTCGCCGAAGTACATCACGCCGACCCGATCACAGGTCTTGGCGACCGTGCCGAGATCGTGGCTGATGTACAGGATCGAAGCGTTGAACTTCGTGCGCAGCTCCTGGATCAGGTCGAGGATCTCGGCTTGAACGCGGACGTCGAGCGCGGTGGTCGGCTCGTCCAGCACCAGGAGCGAGGGGTTGGTCATCAGGCTCATGGCGATGACCACGCGCTGCTGCTGCCCGCCGGAGAGCTGGTGCGGGTAGCGGCGGAGCGCACCGGGCAGATCCGGCAGATGCACCGTCTGCAGCATCTCGAGCGCGCGCGCCCGCGCCTGCTCCTGGGACACGTTCTCGTGCAGGAGCGAGACCTCCACCAGCTGGCGCTCGATGGTCATCACCGGGTTCAGGCTGCTCATCGGGTCTTGGTAGACCATGGCCATGCGGCCGCCCCGGAGCTGGCGGATCTCGGCCTCAGGCATGGCGTAGAGGTCGCGCCCCTCGAACAGGATCCGGCCCGAGACCAGCCTCCCGGCGCGCCCGAGATAGCGCATCACGGCAAGGGCGATGGTCGACTTCCCGCAGCCCGATTCGCCGACCAGGCCGAGGGATTCGCCGCGCTCGATCACCAGATTGACGTTGCGCGCCGCTTTGGTCTCGCCCGCGCGCGTGAAATAGGAGATGCCGACGTCCTGCAGTTGCAGGATCGGCATGTCCGCGCCACTGGCTGCTGCGCTCATAATCCTGTCCCGGTCGCTCGAGCCCGTCAGCCTAACCGCTGAGCGGGGCCCGAAACAACCGTTTAAAGCAGCCCGAGCCGGCCGACGCCCGGCAGCTTGATCGCGAGCTTGCCGGGATCGACGCCGATCGTGAGACCCAGAAGGTTGAGCTCGAGACCTTCGGCGAGCCCGATGGAGAGGCCGGCGAGCCCGAACAGCGAGACCTGATAACCGGTGCCGCTCGGCGTGCGGGCGAACGGCGAGCCATTGGTGAGGAAGTCCTTGCCGACCGCGGTCGGCGGCAGCTCCAGCCGGAGCTCCGGCACCGAGCGGGCGAGATGGGCGATGAAGGTATTGGAGTTCGGCCCCGGCCAGGTGCGGTACTGGTCCGGGTAGGGGTAGTCGAGAATCGCGGCGTCGAGCTTCTCGATCAGCGCCTCGACCTCGGCGCCGCGCCGGTCGAGCAGGAGCTCCGGCCGGTTGCCGGCCCAATAGCCGTCGACCACGCGCATGTTCCTGCGCACCGCGGGCGAGCCGCGCCAGACGCCCCAGCCGACCACCTCGTAGCGCTCGTATTCCGGTGCCCCGTTGCGCTTCATGATCAGCCAGCTGTGCACGCCGAAGACGCCGCGCCAGCCCCAGGTGCGGGCCGCATAGACCTGGACCACGGCCTCGGGCGTGGTCGCCGGGTCCGGCGCCAGCCCGGCGCTGTCCCAGCGCGCCTGGCTCCAGTGGGTGACCCCCTGGCCGTACACCATGCCCGCGGTCAGAAGAAGCGGCACGACCAGGAGCGCGAGCAGCGTCAGGAGGACGAGCATCGGGCGGATACGGGCAGCGCTCATGAGGTGATTCGGACTCCTTCAGTCATCGTCCGCGACCAGGCCCAGACGCTCGTGCCAGGCGGCAATGGATTCCTCGGGGTAACGGTCGAACTGCCGGTCGCGCGGGCCGATCGCGGGCAGGGCCCAGG